>JAFOWI010000208.1 GCA_017425985.1 Bacteroidaceae bacterium
GTAAGCGATTTCAAGACCTTCGGGCAATGTGAGGTCGAACTGGAAGCTGATTACGCCCAGGTCGGGGTTGTTGAGGTTCACGAGGATTTCCTTTTCTTCGCCGGGGTTAATCTGGAAGGGTTCGATGAACACTGAAGAAGCTACTTCGTTGTTCACCACCATAGTTGCTACCTTTGCACATGCTGCTTGCGCCGAATTTGTTACTACAGAAGCTACGGGTTGTAACTGATTAGCGCTTGCTCCAAGGGCAAACAACATTGTTAATGAAAGTAATTGTTTTCTCATAAAAAAATGTTTAGTTTGTAATAATTAATTTTCCCCTTACAAATATACCATATTAGTAAACAAAATAGATTTAATCAAAAAAATCTTTTTATATTTATTTTTCTTTATGCAAAAATTGCAAACTCAAATTAACAAAAATCAAATTAATGCAATATTTTCATGCTATTACCTGACTGAAACAAACACGAAAACAAAATGCTCACTGCAGCAAAAAAAGCACCAAAATCGCCCGAATCATGCTACCTAAACAAACTGCTATAGTTAACGAAACGTTAACTTAATCTTAAAAAAATGTTAAAACGACATTTTTCCCCGATTTGGATTTTGCCGAAAAATGTTGTATCTTTGTAGTACAAAGGGAGAGCCATATTGGTTTTCCCTATTTTTTTGCCTAAAATGCGGAAAAACAAGCTCAAAGGTTGTTAAAACAAGCTTTGATGTTGTTAAAAATAAGTCCGATGTTGTTTTTCAAAGGTCGGATGTTGTGAAATTTTGACAAAACTTAAAATTTAAACAAGCAGATTTTGACATCCCGACATTTCAAATAGGTAAGAAATGAAAATATTTTTCAAACCCCGATTTTAACATTTTTATGTTAAAAAATAAAGTTGCTATTTTTTCATAAAACGCTGCTACAATTATAAAAAATGTGGCTACTTTTTAAAAAAATCAAGACTCCTATATTAAAAAAGAAACTTACGATTTCGAAAAAGATAGTGCCACTTTGTAAAAACAAACAATGAGAAACGGAAAAGAGAATCGAACCGCAAACCGCTGCTATGCATAAAAAGCGCACTCCTCATGATTTTACAACTTACAACTTGGAAGAAAGCCCCTACCTGCGTCCCACTTTATGGATGATATACGTCACAACGCCCCACACCTCGAACTGCTCGCACTCGCCAATACGAAGGGACTTGTAAGCCACATTGGCGGGGCGCAACACGATGCCATCAGAATGAATTTCGAGAAATTTGAGCGTAAAATCTCCGTTGAGCACGCACAACGCCATGCAACCATCTTCCGCTGAGAGCGAACGGTCGATGATAAGAATGTCACCCGGAAATACATTGGCGTCAATCATCGAATCGCCCACCACGCGGGCATAAAAAGTGCTTTCGGGATGCGCAACAAGGTCGCGATTAAGATCGATGCCATTTTCCACAAGGTCCTGAGCCGGCGAAGGAAAGCCTGCATGCACACCTCCATCGGCAAAGGGCAGTTCCATTTCGCCCAAACTGTCAACCGAATGTATCGTTATTTCCGCCATAATCTAAAATATTTTAAAAATTTAGCACAAAATTAATGGGTTTACCGAAAATACCATTAATTTTGCACCGACTTTTACTAAGGGGTGCTCAATATTTTGTTGAGCTGAGATCAGACCCTCCGACCTGAACCGGATAATGCCGGCGTAGGAAATGGTAGAAGGTGTTGTGCGTGTTTTCGGCAGAATGCCGGCTTCATGGCGAAAATCCACATTACCACGATCCCCCTTTTCATTATTCACACAATTAATTAAAGTAATGAAAAGATTTACATCCATTGCTGCAGCCCTCATTGCGGGGTTGCCAAACGTTGTTGCGCAGAGCGACAGCCTCAATGTAGAACTCGGCGAAGCCACCGTCATTGCCACGCGTGCTACGCAAACCACCCCCATCGCCTTTACAAACGTAAGCGCCAAGGAACTTTCGCGCTCCAATTTCGGTGCC
Source organism: Bacteroidaceae bacterium (assembly GCA_017425985.1). GTDB lineage: Bacteria > Bacteroidota > Bacteroidia > Bacteroidales > Bacteroidaceae > Alloprevotella. The sequence continues at coordinate 1,998 of JAFOWI010000208.1, forward strand.
GACATCCCCACGTTGCTCTCCACGACGCCCTCGTGCATCAGCACCAGCGACGCCGGAGCCGGCATTGGCTACTCATCGCTCCGTATTCGCGGGGTTGACGCCACACGCATCAACGTGACCATCAACGGCATCCCCCTTAACGATGCCGAGAGCCACAACGTGTTCTGGGTAAATACGCCCGACCTCGCTTCGAGCGTCAACGACATTCAGGTGCAACGCGGTGTAGGCACCTCGACCAACGGCTCGGGTGCATTCGGCGCAAGCCTCGGCATGCAAACGAGCGCCTGCCGCACACGCCCCTACACCGAAGTACAACTCTCGGGCGGCAGTTACAACACGCATAAGGAAACACTCAACCTCGGAACGGGCTTAATCAACAAGCATTGGACCTTCGACGCCCGACTCTCGAACATCGGAACCGATGGCTACATCGACCGCGCCGAGGCCGACCTCTATTCTTACTACACCCAGGCAGGCTATTTTGCCGACGCCACAGCGCTGCGCCTCATCGTCTTCGGTGGCAAGGAGCGCACCTATCATGCGTGGAACTATGCTTCGCGCGAAGAGATGGAGCAATACGGTCGTCGCTACAACTCCTGCGGCTACATGTACACCGACGACAATGGGGTGCAACACTTCTACGACGACCAAATCGACAACTACGAGCAGACGCACTATCAGCTCTTAGGACAACACCAGCTCAGCAAGCTTTGGAAATTGAATGCCGCCCTGCACTACACACGCGGCAAGGGCTACTACCAGGAATACAAAACGGACCGCAAGCTCGTGGAATACGGACTTACGCCCTACACGCTAGCTGACGGAACGCTGGTAAAGAAGTCCGACCTCATTCGCCGTAAGTCGCTCGACAACGACTTCGGTGGCGGAAACGTCTCTATCAACTACCGAGACAACCGCCTCAACGCCACGCTCGGCGCTGCTGCCAGCCGCTACGTGGGCAACCACTTTGGCCACGTACTCTGGACAAAGAACTACCTCGGAGCGCTCGACCCCAATACGGAGTACTACCGCAGTCAGGGCAGAAAGACGGATGCCAACATCTTCTTGAAGGGCGAATATGCGCTCCTGCCTTCGCTCTCGGCCTATGCCGACCTGCAGATTCGCCACATCGACTACCGCATCGCAGGCACAAACGACAAGTACAACAGCCTCGATGCATCGGGCATGCAGCGACTCGACATCAATGAGCAGTTCGACTTCTTCAACCCCAAAGTTGGACTCAATTGGAACGCCACGAAAGCGCTGCGCCTCTTTGCCTCAGCAAGCATTGCCCACAAGGAACCTACGCGCAACAACTACACCGACGGATACTTCACACAACTGCCGCGCGCCGAAAAACTCGTTGACTACGAAGCCGGGGCACACTACACTACGGAACACTTCCACCTTGGCGCAAACCTCTACTTCATGGACTACACCGACCAACTCGTGCTCACGGGCGCACTCAACGAAATTGGCGAACCCGTTTCTGCCAACGTGAAGGACAGCTACCGCATGGGCGTGGAACTGCAAACAGCCGTGAAGCTACCCTTCGGACTGAAGTGGGAAGCCAACGCCACCCTCTCGAAGAACCGCATCCGCAACTTCAGCGAAACGCTCTATGGCTACGACGCCGACTGGAACGAACTCCCAGCACAAACCATCGAGCACGGCAACACGCACATCGCTTTCTCGCCCTCACTGATTGCCAGCCAACAACTGAGCTACGAGTACAAGGGATTCTTTGCCCGACTGAGCACGCAATACGTAGGCGAGCAATATATGAGCAATGCCGATGTAGCTGCGCATAAGCTCGAAGACTACTGCATCAGCAACCTCGACCTTGCCTACACATTCCGCCAACTTGGTAGCGTCGAAAGTGCCACCATTGGTTTCAGGGTCAACAACCTTTTCAACAAGGCTTACGAAAACAATGGTTGGGCTTCGTCGGAATACCTCAACACGCCCGACAACCGCGTGAGCTACACCGGCTATGCCGCACAAGCACGCACCAACTTCATGGCACACCTGACGCTGAAGTTCTAAACCCGACTGAACCATATATATAAATGAGGTACGCCGCACTGCCCATGCAGCGCGCGTACCTCTGTTTTCAAAATTTTCATCTATTTCTTCACCGCTTATGCTCGAAATCATTGGCTTCGTTCTGGGCTTCGTCTATCTATGGTTAGAACTCAAGGCGAGCATTTATTTATGGATAGTCGGCGCTATTATGCCTGCCGTCTATGCCGTGGTTTACTACGATGCACGCCTCTATGCCGACTGTGGCATACAGATATACTACATCCTCGCTGCGCTCTACGGCTGGATTGCTTGGAAAATGGGGTCTGCCAAAACCCTCGAAGTGCCCATCACCCACACTCCCCGCCCCGTTTGGAGCAAGGCAGCACTGACGTGCGCCGTTTGCTTTGGAGCATTAGCATGGGTGCTCACCACGTTCACGGACAGCGACGTACCGCTCAGCGACGCCTTCACCACAGCACTGAGCATCGTAGGCATGTGGATGTTGGCGCGCAAATATGTAGAGCAGTGGCTCGTTTGGGGCACAGTCGATGCGCTCTACGTAGCGCTCTACCTCTATAAGTCGCTCTACTTCACCGCCATCCTCTACGCCGTCTATACCATCATCGCCATCTACGGCTACCAACGCTGGAAAAGCATTGCGCAAGCCAACCTTTGCGCGAAAACCTCAAACAAATAAAAACGTTTTTAATAAGCGAGTAGATTAGATGCGAGAATTTACGAATTACTTTTCCCGAATGGCAGTTGTACTCTGAACTCTGTACTCTAAAAACATCTCACAACTATGACCATACTCTTAGCCAACGGCGACTATCCCGTTCACCCTACCTTGCTCGCACTGCTCAGCACGGCAGAGCGTGTCGTATGCTGCGATGGCGCAGCCAACCGCTACGTGGCTGAAGGCGGCACACCCTTTGCCATCATTGGCGACGGCGACTCCGTTGCGCCACACATCAAAGAGCGCTGCGCCCACTGTTTCCACCCTGTGGCGGAACAGGAGAACAACGACCTGACGAAAGCCGTCAACTTCATTGCCTCATTAGGCGAAACCGACATCACGATTCTCGGAGCTACGGGCAAACGCGAATGCCATACGCTCGGAAACATCAGTCTGCTCATCGATTACCACCGACGCGGACTCAACGTACGCATGCTCACCGACCACTGCGAAATTCGCCCCTGCCAAGGCAAGCAAAGTTTCAACACCTTCGTTGGTCAGCAAATCTCCATCATCAACTTTGGTGCCAAGGGCTTTGGCAGCACCGGTTTGCGCTATCCCATATACGACTTCAGCACATGGTGGCAAGGCACACTCAACGAAGCCACCGACACTCTCGTCACCATCAAAGCCAATGGCGAATACCTCGTTCTCCTCGACTACCCCGAAATGGCATAACTCCGTTTCGGGGGTTTTTGTCGTAACCGAAAGGAGGTCAATGCGCCATTGCAAAAGGAAAACGCCGCTGAATCAGCTATTTTTTGTAACTTTGCAGTCGAAAACATTTTTTATCCACACAAACAGACATTTATTTAAACGTGGTATCAGTAGACGGACTCACTGTCGAATTTGGCGGCAGTACACTTTTCAGCGACATCAGTTTTGTTATTAACGAAAAAGACCGCATCGCCCTCATGGGGAAGAACGGTGCCGGCAAGAGTACACTCCTCAAGATTCTGGCTGGCGTCAGAACCGCAACGCGCGGACAGGTTTCGGCGCCCAAGGACACGGTCATTGCCTACCTTCCGCAGCACTTGATGACGGAAGACGGACGCACCGTTTTTGAAGAAACTGCACAGGCGTTTGCCCACCTCCACGAGATGGAAGCGCAGATTGAGGAACTCAACAAGCAGTTGGCTGAGCGCACCGACTACGAGAGCGACGAGTACATGCAACTCATTGAGCAAGTGGCTACGATGAGCGAAAAGTTTTATGCCATCGACATGACCCACTTTGAAGAGGACGTAGAAAAGACGCTCCTCGGTTTGGGCTTCGAACGCAGCGACTTCAACCGTCAGACAAGCGAATTCTCCGGCGGATGGCGCATGCGCATCGAACTCGCAAAACTCCTGCTCAAGAATCCCGACGTGCTCCTGCTCGACGAGCCCACCAACCACCTCGACATCGAATCTATCGGTTGGCTCGAAGACTTCCTCATCAGCAACGGCAAGGCGGTAGTCGTCATCAGCCACGACCGCAAGTTTGTAGATAACATCACGACGCGCACCATCGAAGTGACCATGGGCAGAATCTACGACTACAAGGTGCCCTACACGCAATACCTCCAACTCCGCGCCGAACGCCACGAGCAGCAGATGAAGCAGTGGGAAGAGCAGCAGAAGATGATTCAGGAAACAAAGGACTTCATCGAGCGTTTCAAGGGCACGTACTCAAAAACCTTCCAGGTGCAGAGCCGCGTGAAGATGCTCGAGAAACTCGAACTCGTCGAAGTCGATGAAGAAGACACCTCACACCTGCGCCTCAAGTTCCCACCCTCTCCCCGTTCGGGCAACTATCCCGTCACGATGGACGGCGTGGGCAAGGCGTTCGACGACAAGCGCATCTTCTCCAACGTCAACCTCATGATTGAGCGCGGCGACAAAGTGGCATTCGTAGGGCGCAACGGCGAAGGTAAGTCAACCCTCGTGAAGTGCATCATGGGCGAACTCCAGCACGAAGGTACGCTCACCCTAGGCCACAACGTGCAGATTGGCTACTTCGCACAAAATCAGACTTCGCTCCTCGACGAAAACCTCACCGTGTTCCAAACCATCGACGACGTAGCAAAGGGCGACATCCGCAACAAAATTCGCGACCTGCTCGGTGCCTTCATGTTTGGCGGCGAAGCGAGCACAAAGAAGGTCAAGGTCCTCTCTGGGGGTGAGCGCACACGCTTGGCATTGCTCAAACTCTTGCTCGAACCCGTCAACCTCCTCATTCTCGACGAACCCACGAACCACCTTGACCTCAAGACGAAGGACGTGCTCAAGCAGGCGCTTCAAGACTTCGACGGCACACTCATCTGCGTATCCCACGACCGCGACTTCCTCGACGGACTCGCTACGAAAGTCTATGAATTCGGCCACGGCAAGGTGCGCGAACACCTCTGCGGCGTTTACGAATTCCTCCAAACCAAGAAGATGGCAGAACTCCAGGAGTTGGAGCGCAAGAATAAATAATAAGTAGAGTACAGATAACAGAGTACAGAGTACAACTGCCTTGCGGAATGTTTCTGCAAGTACTCCACACTTCACAGCGCGCGACTTTAAAGACCTTAAAAACCTTAGAGACCTTAGAGACCTTAAAGACCTTAGAGACTTTAGAGACCTTTAAACCCCTAAAGACTTTATCTCCAAAAACCGCGCGCCCATAACCCTCAACCCCCAAAAAGATATGAAAGCAAAATGGATTGGCGGCATCTTAGGTTTCGCCCTCGGAGGTGGCATTCTCGGTGCCATCGCAGGCTACGCCTTAGGTTCGCTTTTTGATACAAGCAGCGACGGACCCGACCCTCTCGCTGACAGTCCCGCGAAAAGTCAGGAGCGCGCTCGCAACAACTTCCTCTTCTCACTTATGGTGCTATCGGCACACATGATTCAGGCAGACGGCAAAATCATGCACTCCGAAATGGAATTCATGCGCCGATTCCTGCGCCGCACCTTTGGCAACGATGCCGAAAAGCAAGGCAACGACATCCTCCTACGCCTCTTCGAATATCGCAAGCAACAAGGCGAAACAGCATGGAAGGAACAAATCATCACGGCATGCCACGAACTTGAATCCATCATGCCCGAGGCCGACCGCACACAGATGGCCACCTTCCTCGCCGAAATTGCAAAGGCCGACGGCACCATCTCGCAAACCGAAGTCGCTGCCCTTCGCGAACTCATCATCCACCTCGGACTCAACCCCGCACTCACCGAGCAATTACTCTCACTGGGAGGCACAACACTCGAAGATGCTTACCGCGTACTCGGACTCACGCCCGAAGCAACCGACGAAGAAGTGCGCCGCGCCTACCGCAAACTCGTGGTAGAAAACCACCCCGACAAATTTGCCCACCTCGGCGAAGACGTCAAGCAAGCAGCAACGCGCAAACTCCAACAAATCACCGAAGCCAAAGAACTCATCGACAAAATGCGCCAGAAATAAGTTCCCCCAACTTCGGCAAACCTCATATAAAAGACGTCTATCCGCCCCACAAGCAGATAGACGCCTTTTTTAATGTCCGCCCACAAACCACGCCCCGCAAATCCCCGTTCCCGACCATCAAATTAACGAAACACATCTATTTCGTTAAATCTGACCCATTGAAATTCTCAAAATAGATCCATTTCGTTAAATCCGACCCCTCGAAATTCTCAAAATAGATCCATTTCGTTAAATCTGCCCCCTCAAAATTCCCAAAATAGATCTATTTCGTTAAATCTTACCCCTCGAATTTCTCAAAATAGATCTATTTCGTTAAATCTTACCCTTCGTTTTAACTAAACCACCGGTGGTTCGTTGAATCCAACACTTAGGCAACGCATATCTACCTCAATCTTCAGCGATAGGGATGCGCACCTCGCTAATTTAAGTAAGCGGAGTCGTATTTCGACCTATACGCCGGCGTTTACTTCAGTTCAATTCTGAGCACGCACTGCGTTTCAGCCGTGAGACGTGCACGATGGTCGGGGCGCTCGCCTGCGAGCCAAACGATTCCTTCCGCGTCGCAAACGCACATAGCTGCGAGCTTCTGCAAACGATTGCGCTTACGATTTGTCAGGAAATCGGACACAAGTTGCGTGCCCTTCATGCCCAACGGACGAAAGCGGTCGGCAGTGCGCACACTACGGAGGGTCAGCGGAAATTGCAGTAGGTCGGCATCCAGCAAGGCGATGTTGTCGGCTTGCACCATGCTCTCAATCTGAGCGATATCAAGCGTCTTCAGCTCCAGGCGAATGCTGTCCGAAATTTCGTAAGTCGCATTCAATTCTTCCAACACAATGGGCGAAATCTGCTTCGGCTTACGCCCAACAATCAAGGCTTTACGGTCACGCACGCACACACAATCCGCAGTTTCGTACACAGCACCAACCTGCTCGGAGCACGTCTGAGCTATGGCTCGGCACTGTGCCGGCGTGAACCCGTAGGGCGACAGAAATTCGTACACATCCGTCACGGGCGAAACGGACGTCTTGAGCGTTGCGAGCGACAATTCGTCGGCCTCCGCCGCACTTCGCATGGCAGACAAGCGACTTTCAGCCTCCGTCAGGCGCTGCATTGTAGCTTCCAACGTAGCTTCGATGTTCGGATTCAGTTGGCGCAGCAGGGGGAGCAGTTCGTGGCGCACCTTGTTGCGGCGATAGCGCGTATCGACATTGGTGGAGTCCGTGCGATAAGGCTGATTGCGCTCAGCCAAGTAGCGCTCCACCTCCATTCGGGGGATATTAAGCATCGGGCGCACCACATAGCCATTACGCGGACGCATGCCGCAAAGACCGCGCAAGCCACTGCCTCGCACAAGATTGAGCAAAACTGTCTCCACATTGTCGTCGCGATGATGGGCTACGGCTATGGTAGCCGCTCCACGCTCAAGGCGCACACGCTCAAAGTAGTCGTAACGCAACTCGCGCGCTGCCATTTCAATGCTCACCTTATGCCGGCGTGCGTAGCCCACAGTGTCGAAATCCACGCAGTGCAATGCTACGCCCAGCTGCGCACAAAGTTCGCGCACAAATGCCTCATCGGCATCGGACTCCGCATCGCGCAGATGAAAGTTGCAATGCACTGCCTCCACCTTCTGCCCCGCTTCGAGGAGTCCGAGCAGTAGCGCCACAGAATCAGCTCCGCCCGAAAACCCCACAATCGTCAGTCCGCCCAAAGGCGACTGCTGCAAATTTTGCTTTAATGTAGCGATGAACATAGCCTGGTTACTCAATATATAATATATAAGGTTTTAAGGTTGTGAGGTTATGCGAAACTTGAATTAATACGATGCTGAAGCCGCAATGCCCAACTCGCGCACACGCATAGCGATGGCATCGAGCTCAGCAGGCGTAGCTTTCAGCAAACCCGAAACGGGCGTTGCGCGATCGATGGTGTAAATCATCACCTGTTGCGGCGCAATCCTCTGAACCGCGCTGAGCCAGGGGAGCACGTAGTCGTCCGTCGTGTTGTCCACACTACGTCCGTCGAAAGCGCCCTTCATGAAGAGCGTCTGCACGATGAGTTTTCCCTCGAACGCACATAGTTGCTCCACCACGCGCTCCACATCGTAAGCACCCGTAGGTTGGTCAACCAACTTGATGTATTCCTGCGAAACGGTGTCCAGCTTCAGAATGTTATTGTCCACCCGCTTCAGCGCAGCCACAACCTCGGGCTTATGAAGCATCGTGGCATTGCTCAGCACGCTGACCTGAGCTTTCGGGAAATAAACGTCGCGTAGCGCCAGCGTGTCGTCGATAATCCCAGCAAAATCGGGGTGAGCCGTAGGTTCGCCATTGCCGGCAAAGGTCAGCACATCGGGCGCACACTGCTCAGCCTGCATCTGCTGCAAGCGCTGTTCGAGCGCCTCGCGCACTTCCTGGCGCGACGGACGTTTGAGCTTCGGGCGATGGTCAGCGTTCAGGCCACACTCGCAATAGATGCAATCGAACGTACAAACCTTGCCATCGCTCGGCATGAGGTTGATGCCCAACGAAACACCGAGTCTGCGGCTCTTAATAGGGCCAAATATAGGGGAGGGAAACAATATTGCCATTTTTCCAACTGATTTAGGTCAAACATCATAGTCCGCAAAGGCAACTCTGCAGGACTGAACTACAAAAATACATCAACTTTTTAGTTTCAACAAGCACGCGCGCCGAATTGTCTGCAAAAAACCTTAACTTTGCCCCACACTTTGCAAATTCCCTCCCCATGATAGGCATCATTGACTGCAACAACTTCTTCGTCAGCTGCGAGCGCGTTTTTCAGCCCCAGCTCGAAGGCAAGGCTGTCGTTGTTCTCTCCAACAACGATGGTTGCGTCGTGGCGCGCAGCAATGAAGCCAAGCAGATGGGCATCAAAATGGGTGTGCCCTACTTCCAGGTGCAACAACTCGTCAAGAACGGATTGCTCCACGTGCGCTCGTCGAACTATCGGCTCTACGGCGACATGTCGCGCCGCGTGATGTCGCTCGTGCGCCAACACGTGCCCCATCTCGAAATCTACTCCATCGACGAGGGATTCTTCGACCTCGAAGGCATCAGTAAACCCGAAGTTTTCGGAAGAGAGCTTGCCGCCCTGATTCGAAAGTGCACAGGCATCCCGGTCAGCGTGGGCATAGCGCCTACCAAGACCCTTGCCAAGATTGCCAGCAAATTCGCCAAAAAATACGCCGGCTACCGGCACTGTTGCCTGATTGACAACGAAGAAAAGCGCATTGCCGCCCTTCGGCTCACGGAGATTGGCGACGTTTGGGGCATTGGCCGCCAACACAAACAGCGCCTTACGGAACGCGGCATCCACACCGCCTACGACTTCACGCTCATGCGCGAAACCACCGTGCGCTCGCAGATGGCATTGCCCGGCGTGCACACATGGCGCGAGCTACGCGGACAAAGCGTGTTCGACTTCCAGCCCACCTCCGCCAAACGCAGCATGACCAGTAGCCGCTCCTTCCGCGACGACATCGAAGACTACGAAGAATTGCGCTCCATCATAGCCGACTTTGCCGCCAACTGCGCAGAGCGCCTCCGACGCGAAGGCAGCTCAGCTCTCGTTGTCACCACCTTCATCGCCACCAACCGCTTTCGCACCGACACATTTCAATACTCCAACGCAGCCAGCGTGAAGCTCGACGTAGCTACGAGCGACGTGCGCGAACTGGTCAGCGCCGCCCTCAGGGCATTTGAGCAAATCTACCAGCCCTGCTACGCCTACAAGAAAGCCGGCGTCAGCCTCAGCCAAATCGTGTCGAACCAGCACATACAGCAGAACATCTTCGACACCGTTGACCGCAACAAGCAGCAACGTCTGCTCAAAGCCATCGACGCCATAAAAGCCAAGGAAGGCAAGGACGCCATCCGCGTAGCCATTCAGGGCAACGTGCAAAAAGCCATGCGCAGCGAACACACCTCGAAAAACTTCACCACCTCGCTTGCCGAAATCATAGAGGTGAAGTAACCCCGATTTACAACAAGAAATTGACAAGCACAACTTTCAATAACCACACCCCACCAAGCATAGCAGCAAAAACATTGCTCGAAGTAGGCATATATTAAAAACATTCGTTAAGAATATTTTACACCTATTCACTAAAATATCGTAACTTTGCAAATGGTGAAAATATAGTTACCGCAAACCTTTCGTTGAAATTAATTATAACTTAATACTTTAATTTTTACACCATGGATTGGTTAGTTAACATTCTTACCAACCTTACTTCAGGCACGTACATCGCCCACTTAGTGATTGCCTACGCACTGGTAATCTCTCTCGGCGTTCGCTTGGGTAAGATTAAGTTTGGTGGCATCGCGCTCGGTGTCACGTTCGTACTCTTCGTCGGCATTCTTGTAGGCCACATCTGCAGCACGTTCTTCGGAATCGACTACAAGACAGCCAGCGGCGACACTCTGGCCAGCACTCCGCAAATCATCAAGTTTGTCATGGAGTTGGGGCTGATTCTCTTTGTATATTGCATTGGTCTGCAGGTAGGTCCAAGCTTCTTTGCTACGTTCAAGTCGGGCGGTTTGAAGATGAACATGCTCGCCGTAGGCATCGTAGCGCTCGACATTGCCGTGATGGTGGGCCTCTACTACCTCTTCTTCAACGACGGTTCTAAGGAAGCGTTCCCCATGATGGTCGGTGTGCTCTATGGTGCTGTGACCAACACGCCCGGTCTTGGTGCAGCCAGCGCAACGCTCACTAACTACGAATTTGCCAACGGAATTCCCGACATTGCCAGCGGTTATGCCTGCGCTTATCCCCTCGGCGTTGTAGGTATCATCCTCTCAACAGTAGCCCTTCGCTACATCTGCCGCATCAACCTCGACGAAGAGCGCGAACAGCTCCGCAAGGAAGTGGAAAGCAATCCTCACGCAACGCCCAAGCACCTCGTGCTGAAGGTAACTAACACTGCCGTAATCAACAAGACGCTCGAAGAGCTCCGCAACTTCCTGAACCGCCAGTTCATCATCTCGCGCATCATCAAAAACGGCGAACTCATCATCCCCAACCGCGATACAAAGCTCGAACTCAATACGGAAGTACACCTCGTTTGTACGGAAAGCGAAGCTCAGGCTATCACAGAGCTCATCGGTGAAGCCGTACCCGGCAAGACTTGGGATGCCGACACAGAAAAGAAAAACTACGTGTCGCGCCGCCTCATCGTAACAAAGGAAGCAATGAACGGCAAGACCTTCGGACAGCTCCACTTCTCTTCAGTTTACGGCGTAAACGTGACACGCGTAACGCGTAACGGCATGGACCTCTTTGCAAACCGCAACCTCCGCTTGCAGGTGGGCGACCGCTTGCTCGTGACGGGTACGGAAGAAAACGTAGAGCGCCTCAGCCGCGTAGTAGGCGCTAACGTGAAGCACCTTGACCACCCCAACGTAGGTGCCATCTTCTTCGGTATCATGCTCGGTATCATCCTTGGCCAGATGCCTATTCCTATCCCCGGCATCGAAGTGCCCGTGAAGTTGGGCTACGCAGGTGGTCCGCTCGTAGTGGCTATCCTCATCGGCGCCTTTGGCTACCGCTATAAGATTGCTTCGTACACAACGACTTCAGCCAACCTCATGCTCCGCGAAGTAGGGCTTATCCTCTTCCTCGCCAGCGTAGGTCTTCAGGCAGGCGCAACCTTCTGGCAGACCATCGTGAGCGGCGGTTACAACTACGTATGGGCAGGTTTCCTCATCACGACAGTGCCCATCCTCGTCATCGGTACAATCGGCCGTCTGAAGTATAAGATCAACTACTTCACACTCATGGGCTTGATTGCCGGTTCTAATACCGACCCACCCGCACTCGCCTTCGCTAACCAAACAGCAACCGGCAGCGATGCGCCCGCCGTGGGCTACTCAACGGTTTATCCGCTCGCCATGTTCCTCCGCATCCTTACGGCTCAGCTCGTGTTGCTCTTCTTCATGGGATAAGACACAAGCTCGCCCCGAAACAGGCATACAATAATTGTGCGCTACTGCAACCCCATTTTCGGAAAATTGCAGTAGCGCACACTTTATTTGAGCGCCATTTGTAGAGAAATGCTGCATATTCATGTGAATATTCACAAAAATATGCAAGTTTTTGCGCCTGACGTACATCATTTCAAGAATACCGTTTTGACATACCGGTATATCAAACCAATTGGCGAAATGTTAAAATTTCGGCATTTCGGAAAAAATCAAAATTTGGATTTCGCTCAAAAATGTTGTATATTTGCACTACGGAAGGGGAAGCCACGCGGTTTCCCCTTTTTTTCGGCCCAAAAATGGCAAAAACAACCTCAAAGGTTGTTAAAACAAGGTCCGATGTTGTTAAAATTACCTCCGATGTTGTTTTTTCGAAGTCCGATGTCGTGAAACTTTCGCCCGATTTCAGTCCGAAAACCTCCGATTTTGATGCTAAAATGTTAATAATTCTTAAAACTTTGCATTTTCTGATATTTATCAATTTTGTCAAAATCTGTCAAAATTTTTTCGATTTTAACAATTAATAAAAATCTGCATAAATGCATAAAAACCCGCTTTTCTGCATAAACTTGATATTTGTCAATTTTGCGCCAAAATAACCTCTAATCCTTACCCATTGAAGCATCAGATTTTTGTCTTAATTCAACACACCTCAGCCCACGACACCCCTATAAAACGTGCGAAATGTTAAAATCGACAAAGAAATCCGCATACTTAAACAAATAAATACCATTTTTAACATTAAATAATTTAAAAAACATTTATATTTGCAGAATCATTAACATTTGTAAACAAATATTATAAATTCTATAAAATTGCTCAGATGATGAACAAAAGAAGTTTTGTCAAAGGCTTATTGGCCTTTGCTGCTGGAATCACATTTTCAGCATGTGTGGACGACACTTACGACATGAGCAAGGACATCGACATGACGATGGGCTTTGGCTCAGATTCACTCCAACTGAAGGTTGGTAACTCTGAAAAAATATGGCTTGCCGATATTCTTGAAGTAGATAAGGAAGAAATGTTGGAAACAACTACTCAGGGTACCTTCTACTTAGTAAAGGGCGACAAGGCTAATTTCTCGTTCGACGTGCCTTCGTTCTCGGCTACGATTGATGCTGCCAAGCTCACGCCAAACATCCCCGTTGTGAGCTTCGACGCGCTGAGAGACGCAGTGGGCGAAATCGCACCCGGCATCTTCCCCACACAAATTCCAATCAAGGGCAACTGGTCATCGGGCCTTGTACCCTTGCAAATCGAATCGACCAACGACTTCAACCTCACGAATCTGCCTAAGGAAATCAAGAACCTCAAGCGCATCACGCCCGCCGACGACAGCCGCACCATCAGCGTAGCGCTCGAAATTGCGCCCAACTCCTCTTCGCAGAAATTCGTCATCGACAGCTACGAAGGACTTGAAGTAACATTGCCCGAATTCTTCAAACTCGAAGGCCAAAGCGGCAACGTGCTCAACATTGGCAGCAAAACCGGGCTTAACTCCGAACGCATCACGCTCGCAGAGTTCACAGTCAACGCGCTCGAACTCGAAGGCGAAAAGGGCCTCGACCTCAGCAACAGCAAATCTATTAATATTGAAGGCCACTATGCCGTGAAGGGCAAGTTCTGCGTCAAGGCAGCCGAAGACTTCACACTCAAGAGCGGCGACGAAACCACTATCCGCGTCATCGTAAAAGTAGGCAAGCAGAGCAGCAGCGACAAGGTGCGCATTTCGTTCAGCGAAGTTGCCGGCGTATTCGCTCCCGCCATCAATCCCAACATCTCGCCCATCAACATTGGCAGCGAAGTGCCCGACTTCCTCACCGACCCCGAAGTATGCATCATGGCAGCCAACCCCACATTCCGCTTGAATGTAGATATGAGCCAGGTGCCCGTAAATCTTTCGCTCTGGGGCAACCTCTATGCTGTAAAGGGCAGCTCAAACATCGCCGAAGTGCGTCTTCCCAGCTACAATCAGGTAGCGCTCAACGGCAATCAGCAGTCCGTCATCTACTTCTGCCAGGAAGCAAAGCCCTTCGACCCCAACGGAGTTGAAGCAGCTGCGAGCATCTACAACGTAAACAACCTCAACGACGTAGTAAAGACCATCCCCGACAGAATTAAGGTGGACATGAACGGCGGAAAAATCAGCCTTACCGACGAACTCTGCAGCATCGCGCTCGGCAAGACCTATAAAGCGTCGCTCAACTACAACGTATATGTGCCCTTCAAGTTCAATGCCGGACTCAAGATTGTTTACGACGAAACCATCGAAGACATGAACGCCGACTTGCAGGACCTCGCTGCCGAAGGTGCTGAAGTTACAGCCGTTATCGACAACAAGGTGCCCCTCGCATTGCAGCTCACAGCAATTCCCCTGGACACACGTGGCAAAGAAATTGCAGGCGTAGAAATTTCGACCATCGAAGTTCCTGCCAACACCGAATCCACAATCAAGCTTACCTTCAGATTCGCAAATCCCACCGACCTCCAAAAACTCGACCAGCTGCTCCTCAAGGTGAATGCTGAGACTGTTGAAGACGGCGTAACCCTCGCTACCGATCAGTACTTGCAACTCAAGGATATCCGCTTGAGACTCTTAGGACAGATTATTGCTGATTTAAATTAAACTCCTATCGCTATGAAAAGTATTTTTAAGAAATATAGTCTTGTAGCTTTGGCTGCGACAACCATGGCACTCTCTGCTGATGCACAAGAGTCGCGCACGTCCTACTTCATGCAAACAGCAAGCTTCCGCCACCAGATGAACCCCGCATTGCTCGACACTCCCTATAAGTCGCTCGTGCTCGGTAACATCAACGTAGGAACAACCGGTAACGTTGGGCTCGGAAACTTCATCTACAAGTTAGACGGCAATCCCAAGTATGCTTACACAACATTTCTCAACCCCTCGATTAGCGCATCCGACTTCCTGAGCCAAATCGACGATAAAAACCGCATGGACCTCTACGTGAACATGAATGTATTCTCGTTTGCGTTCAAAGGATTTGGCGGAATGAACGTGCTCGAAGTCAACCTTCGCTCTAACACCAACCTCACGTTGCCCTACGAGTTCTTCGAATTTGCGAAGACTGCAGGCATGAAGAAAGCCTACCACCTCGAAGACATCAGCATGCGCAGCACGAACTATGCCGAGCTTGCCCTTGGCCACGCTCGCGACATCAACGACAAGCTCCGCGTGGGTGCCAAGCTGAAAGTGCTCGTCGGCGCTGCTTACGCTGACCTCAACGTTGACCGTATGGACATCAACATGAATGGCGACGCTTGGAGCATCAATGCCAACACAGAAATCAAGGCTGCCATCATGGATAGTCAGCTCGAATTTGAGAACGCCAATAAGAATGCCCCCGACGGACGCCGCCGCATCAAGGATATCGACGAAGTAGCGTTCGGTCTTCCCGGCATGGGTTTGGCTATTGACCTCGGTGCTGCATACAAGATTACCGACGACCTCACAGTGAGCCTCGGCATCACAGATCTCGGTATGATGAGCTGGAAGCAAACCAAGACAGCCTCATCTGCCGGCGAATACACCTTTGATGGTTTCGACAGTTTCCGCGTCAACGGCACCGATAAAACAGTGGACCGCCTCGGACCTCAGCTCGAAGGAATCGGAGATGACCTTGAAGAAATGTTTTCTGTGTACTACGACGGTGAAGAAAAGGTGAACCAGATGCTCGCAGCCACAGTTAACGCCGGCGTTGAGTATGCCCTGCCTTTCTACAACAAACTTCGTTTCGGCGCGCTCTACACAGGTCGCATCAACGGCGTTTATAGCTGGCACCAGGGTATGATTTCTGCAAACTACCGCCCCTCTAAGTGGTTTGAAATCAACGCTAACACCTCTATATCCTCAACAGGCACAAGTTTCGGTGGTGCACTCAGCATGAATCTCGGACTCTTTAAGCTCTACGTCGGTGCAGACCGCGTATTTGGCGACGTTTCCAAGGAATTTATCCCCATCGAAAACATGAACGGACAAGTTAACGTAGGACTTACGTTACCTTTTTAATTTCCAGATTTCAGAACGTGGCATCCTTAGTTTGACTAAGGGTGTCATTTTTTTATCATAAAAATATTGAGCTACGTCCGCCTACGCAAAATATAATTTGTATTTTTGCAAACATGAAATTTAGTTTTATCGTACCCGTCTATAATCGCCCCGACGAAGTAGACGAACTCCTCGAAAGCCTCTGCACGCAAACGCAGGGCGATTTCGAGGTCATCATTGTTGAAGATGGTTCGTCCGTGACTTGCGAAGATGTTGTGAAGAAATATGCTTCCAAGCTGGACATACATTATTATACGAAGCCCAACAGCGGTCCCGGACAGACGCGCAACTATGGCGTGGCGCGCGCCAACGGAGAGTGGGTGCTCATCCTTGACTCCGACGTGGTGCTCCCAAGTGGCTACGTCGCAGCCGTAGAACAGAGTCTCGCCAACTATTCCTGCGATGCCTTCGGCGGCCCCGACAGCGCCCATCCCTCATTTTCGCCAACGCAGAAAGCCATTAACTACGCGATGACCTCATTCTTCACCACCGGCGGCATTCGTGGTGGAAAGAAGAAGATGGATAAATTCTACCCACGCTCGTTCAATATGGGCGTGCGCCGCGAAGTATATAATGCGCTCAACGGTTTTAGCGAAATGCGCTTCGGCGAGGACATCGACTTCTCAACCCGAATTTTCAAGGGCGGATATAAGTGTCGCCTCTACCCCGACGCGTGGGTGTGGCACAAGCGCAGAACGGACTTGTTCAAATTCTTTAAGCAGGTGCACAACTCCGGCATCGCGCGCATCCACCTTACGAAGCGCCACCCCGGCACGCTGAAACTCGTACACCTGCTTCCGGCAGTGTTTACCGTGGGTGTCAGTGCGCTGTTCCTCATGTTTGTGGCAGGGATAGCCATCGCCACTGCAAATATGCTCACGCTCCATGCCAATACCTTTGAAGGCCACTCGGGCAGCATGCTCGAAGTCGGCACGCTCCTTGGTTGCGTGCTGAGCATCGGCTCACTCGTGCCGATTATGCTGTATAGTCTGCTGATTTTCTTCGACTCCCTGCTGCAAAACCGCTCTGTCAAAGTAGCTGCGCTCAGCATCACCGCCTCTTTCGTGCAGCTCACGGGCTATGGCTCAGGCTTTATCCGCGCTTGGTGGCGCGAATGTGTGCTCGGCAAGGGCGAATTCGAGGCTTTCAAGAAGAATTTTTACAAATAACCCATCTCTTTAGCGACAATGCCAACAGAACAAAAGCCGCTGACTATTACGCAACTCCCTGCCGAGGAGCGTCCGCGCGAAAAGTTGGAGCGATTTGGTCCCGAAGCGCTTACGAATGCCGAGTTGCTCGCCATCCTCATCGGTTCGGGCACACCGGGCGAAAGCGTCGTTGGCCTTACGCAACGCCTACTCGCCTCCGTCAAAGGCAACCTTATCGAACTGGGCAAACTCAGTTTGAAAGAACTTATGGCCTTCAAGGGTATCGGCTCGGCAAAGGCGATTACCATCAAAGCGGCGTGCGAACTGGGCAACAGGCGAGCGATGGAAAAATCGGCAAAGCTTGAGTGCATGAATTCCTCACAAGCAGTTGCCGACTACCTCAAACATCAAATGCGCGAACTACAACACGAAGAATGCCGCATCCTTGTGCTTGACAACGCCCTCCGCTTGAAAGCAAACGTGCTCGTCAGCAAGGGCGCCGCCGACAAAACACTCGTTGACATTCGCACCATTCTTTACGAACTCATCCAGCATCGTGCCGTGCGCTTCATCTTTGCGCACAACCATCCTGCCGGAAGCAACCGCCCCAGCCAACAGGACGACGACATCACGCGCCGACTGGTTGCTGCCGCCGAAGCTATTCAAATCCCCCTCATCGATCACATCATCATTGCCGGCGACAACTTCTACAGCTATGCCGATAATGGAAAACTATAACGACTAAACTATGACTCCCGAAGAAAAAATTGCACTCGAAGAGCGCATCGTCGAAGTGCTGAAAACGGTTTACGACCCCGAAATTCCTGTCGATATTTTCAGCCTTGGACTCATATATAAAATAGACCTCCACGAAGACGCTACCGTTGACATCGACATGACGCTCACTGCCCCCAACTGTCCGGCTGCCGACTTCATCGTTGAAGACGTGAGGATGAAAGTTGCAGGCATCACCGGAATCGAAGATGCACGCGTCAACCTCGTATTCGAACCCGAGTGGCACAAAGACATGATGTCGGAAGAAGCCAAACTCGACCTCGGATTCATGTAAACATCAACCGTCAGCGCTCAAAGTTCACGGCAACAATCGCGAACCTCGTTGTTGAAAACCAATGCCTCATTGCTGAAAGTTAATGCCTCGTTGCTGAAAAGACTTGCTACGTTGCAATAAGCCAACGCATCAAGGTTAAACACCCCCATTCGTCAACTCGCTCATAAATAATCGCTCACAAATATGAAACCCATCTACTTCCTCTCCGACGCCCACTTAGGAAGCCGCGCCATTCCTCATGCTCGCATGCAGGAACGCCGATTGGTGCGCTTTCTGGATAGCATCAAGCACAAAGCAGGTGCCGTCTATCTGTTAGGAGATATGTTCGACTTCTGGCACGAATACCGCTTCGTCGTGCCCAAGGGCTACACGCGCTTCCTGGGAAAGATTTCCGAACTCACGGACCTTGGGGTTGAAGTGCATTACTTTGTTGGAAACCACGATTTGTGGGTGGGCAACTATCTTGAAGAGGAGTGCGGCGTGACGCTCCACCGCGAAGCCGAGACTACCGAGATATACGGCAAAACATTCTTCATCGCTCACGGCGACGGACTCGGCGATAACGATTGGAAGTTCCGACTGCTGCGCAGCATCTTCCACAACCGCTTTCTGCAAATATGCTTTGCCGCCATCCATCCCCGTTGGGCGATTGACTTCGGCATGGAATGGGCAAAACACAGCCGTCTGAAGCGCAAGGACGGCCAAGAACCTCCCTACATGGGCGAAGCCAACGAGCACCTCGTTTGCTATGCCAAAGAGTACCTCAAGTCGCATCCCGACGTCAACTACTTTGTCTTCGGCCATCGCCACATTGAGCTCGACTTGCTCCTATCGCGAACGGCGCGCCTCGCCATTTTGGGCGACTGGATTCAACTCTTTTCCTACGCCGTCTATGATGGTGAAAACTTCTTTATGGAACAGTACATCGAGGGCGAAACCGAACCCTAAGTACATCGTTCATCCCCAAAAATCAGCAGCACAATCCGCTGAGTAAAAGCCTTTTTGCTGCACCAAATTCAAAACTACTCACAACTATGGCATTCCTTGAAGCAAACAACATACACAAGAGTTACACGAACCACACTGCACTTTCCGACGTAAGCATCAGTGTGCCCAAGGGAAAGGTCTTTGGACTCTTAGGACCCAACGGTGCGGGCAAAACCACCCTCATCCGCATCATCAACCGCATCACCATGCCCGACGAAGGCGAGGTGATTTTCGACGGCCACCCACTCTGCGCTGAGGACGTAGCGCGCATTGGCTACTTGCCCGAAGAGCGCGGCCTTTACAAGAAGAATAAGGTAGGCGAACAAGCCATTTACCTCGCGCGCCTCAAAGGTCTGAGTCACGCTGAAGCCTGCGCACGCCTGAAGTACTGGTTCGAGAAATTCGACATCATGCCCTGGTGGGACAAGAAGCTCGAAGAACTCTCCAAGGGCATGCAGCAGAAAGTGCAGTTCATCATTACCGTGCTCCACGAGCCCCCCTTGCTCATCTTCGACGAACCATTCTCAGGCTTCGACCCCGTGAATGCCGAACTCCTGAAACGCGAAATTCTCGAACTCCGCGACAAGGGACACACCATCATATTTTCGAGCCACAACATGAGCTCTGTGGAAGAAGTATGCGACGAAATCGCCCTCATCGACCAGTCAAAGGTGGTGCTACAAGGACATGTAGATGAAGTGAAGGAACGCTTCTGCAAAGGCATCTACGCCGTAGAGGGCATCGGCGCTACTCCTCTGCAAGCCACACCGCAGTTCGAAATACTGGGCCACACACAACGCGGCTCGCTCGCCTGCTACCAGATACGCGTAGCCGAGGGTGTCACGGGTTCGGACCTCGCACGCATGCTTTCCACCCAAATGGAGCTGCGTAAGTTTGACTTAAGAATGCCCACAATGCAGGAAATCTTCCTGCGCGTCGTAGGCAATAAGAAATAAGACCGACTTTATTCATCACACGCAATATGTCCAAACTTTCAATCATCATACAGCGCGAATTCATGACGCGCGCACAGAAAAAATCGTTCATACTGCTCACGATTTTCATGCCCTTCCTCTTTGCTGCCATCGTGTTCGTGCCCATGCTGCTGGCACAAATCAACGACGACACCACGAAGAACATCGCCGTAGTGGACCACACGCAAAAATACTTTCACCTCTTCGAGGACAACGAAAGCTACCACTTCCACACTGCACCTCAATTTAAGGATGAGTTCCTCTCCGACACATCGGCGGTTGAGGCTGTCGTCGTCATCGGCGCCGACCTCATCGACTACCCCAAGAGCCTGAAGATTTACTCGCGCCGCGAAATACCGATGGACCTCCAGAGCTATGTTGAGACAGAGCTATCCAACTTCGTACGCAGCGAAAAACTGGCTGCCCACGGCATTGAGGGCCTTGAACACATCATCGCTTCGAGCGAAACCGACATCGAAGCCGAAACCATCAAGCGCAGCGAAGATGGGTCGGAAAGTTTCTCAAATTCGGGCGTCGCAATGGCGGTAGGTTTCTTCTTCACGTTCCTGATTTACACGTTCGTCATGGCATACGGCAGCATGGTGATGCAGGGCGTGATGGAAGAAAAAACCAACCGCATCATGGAAATCATGGTGTCGAGCGTCAAGCCCTTTGAACTGATGATGGGCAAGATTATCGGCATAGCCCTCGTGGGCTTCGCGCAGATTACGATTTGGGGCGTGATGCTCGCGGCGATAATCGCTGTTGTCAACATGTTTATCGGCGGTGACGCCGAAACTGCAGCGATGGCATCGAACGGCGCAATGCAGATGGGCGCTACTCCTGTGCCCGAAGTTGAGCCCAACGAAGTTATGTCCGTCATCAACTCGCTCCCCATTGCTGAACTCGCCATCATGTTCGTGGTTTACTTCATCGGTGGCTACCTGCTCTACGCATCATTCTTTGCAGCCGTGGGCGCAAGCATCAATTCGCAGGAGGACTCTTCGCAGTTCGTCATGCCCGTAGTGCTCATCATGGTCTTCAGCCTCTACGCAGCCATGGGCAGCGCTGAAAACACGGACGGACCGCTCGCCTTCTACGCTTCGCTCTTCCCACTCACCTCGCCCATCGTCATGATGGTGCGCATTCCCTTCGGCGTGCCCCTTTGGCAGGAACTCCTGTCCGTAGTGCTGCTCTTCGGAAGCGCATTGGGAATGGTGTGGATTAGCGGTCGTATCTACAGAGTGGGCGTCCTGATGTATGGCAAGAAGCCTACCGTGAAGGACCTCATCAAATGGATTCGCCTATGATAGCCATCGTTCACCCCGACACGCTTGCAGGCTTGGGGTTGGCAAGCATCCTTGAGCGCATCATGCCCATGGCAGCGCCCAGCGTGTTTGCTTCGGTAAGGGAGATGGAGGAGGCCGGCACCACCGAGTTCTTTCACTACTTCGTAGCAGCCGAAGTGTTGCTCAGCGAGGCGGCATTCTTCCTTGAACGCAAGCGCAAGACGATTGTCCTCGTTCAAGGTGCAGAGAGCAACCGCATACCGCGCGACCTGCACACGCTCGACTGCCGCCAATCCGAAGAGCAACTCACCCACACGCTCATACGCCTGGCAGGCATGGCTCACGGCAAGCACAGCGCCCACCCCACCGTGGCACAAGCTCAGAAACCAGCCCCTGCATCAAAGATGGCAGAGCTGACACAGCGCGAAATCGATGTGCTACGCCTCATTACGCGCGGCTACATCAACAAGGAAATTGCCGACCGGCTCAATGTGAGCCTGCCCACCGTCGTGACCCACCGCAAGAACCTCACCGACAAACTCGGCACGCGCAGCGTTTCAGCACTCACCGTGTTTGCACTCACACACGGCATCATAAAAATCGAGGAAATCTAAGAAAACTATTTGCCACGCAAATAGTGCACCCCCTACACGCAGTTTAGTCGATTCCTGAACACAGATTCCGCAGCACTTATTCCGGCAAGGAAAGGCGCACGAAAATCTGCTCGTTTAAGAATCGACTAAACTATTTTTACGGTCCGAAAAAGGGGTTGAAATGCCATTTTTCGGACGTACAAAAATGCAACATTTTTTTGCGGATTTTTGAGGTCAGAAATCGTCGTTTTCAGCCCGAGCCACGAACAAAAAATGTTCTATTTTGCTGTTTTTTTGTCCTTTTTTACGGTTCAGGGATTTTTGTTGATAAACGAGGCTTTTTTTGCTCCAAACACGACGAAAAACGCACAACATCGGAGGTTGTAAAAACAACATCGGACTTATTTTTAACAACCTCAAAGCTTGTTTTAACAACATCGGAGGTTGTTTTTGCCATTTTTGGACCTAAAAAAGGGGAAAACCATGCGGTTCTCCCCTTCTGTAGTACAAAGATACAACAAATTTGAGCAAAATCCAAATTTCGAGTTTCGGGCAACTCCAAAGTGCGTCCTGCTTACCCTTCATTTTGCTATCTGACACCCCAGAAAAAGGCTGTTTTGTGCAAAATGGAGCCTTCTTCGCAAGTGCTGCGTTAAGGAAATTTCCAACTCAACACCGCATTCCTTCACCACCGGGTAAAAGTGCCATTTTTGAGGTAAAAAGCCCACCGCGAACGGTGCTCGGCAAAGTTCTCCGAATGGCCTCGATACGACAGCGTTTTCGCACGCCGGAATCCGCCACCGCAGTACGATATAAGCAGAGGGACCACCACAAATTTGCGTGCCAACTTCGCAATAATAAAACAGATTAGTCCAACTTGCGGCGGAAGAAGCTGAAGTTTACGCTGCCGTAGGCACGATGTTCGACAAAGTCAGGGCGGTCAGAGAAGTCGTAGTTCTTGCCGTGTTCGAGCACAAACAGAGTGTCGTCACCCACCATGGCACTGCTCATGACGCGCTCAGGAAGTTCGCCCAACTCAGGCAAAGCGTAGGGAGGGTCGGCAAAAATCAGGTCGTAGTGCTCGCTACAGCGCTCAATGAAGCGCAGTGCGTCGCCACAGAGCGGACGAGCGGCGGGTGTCTTAAGCGACTTCACACAGTCCACGATAAAACTGAAGTGCTTACGGTCTTTCTCAACGGTTGTGACCTGAGCACATCCGCGCGAAAGGAGTTCGAGCGTGATGCTGCCCGTTCCGCCAAAGAGGTCCAATGCCTTGACGCCCTCAAAGTCGGTATAGGCACGGAGCACGTTGAAAAGATTTTCCTTGGCGAAGTCCGTAGTGGGACGCGCCTTGAATGTACGGGGGATGTCGAAGTGTTTACCCTTATATATACCGGTAATAATACGCATAATCTATCTGGATTTTGAGAGCAGCAGCGTCACTAAGTCGTAGGCAAGCGCCTCCTCGGCTGCTATCTCATGATTGAACTCCTGTGTAGGCAAAACGGGGAGCACCTTAGGCACGAATTGCTGCAAGCGAGCAATCATGGGGTTGCGCACGGAAGCATGTCCGGCAATGCTCAGCGTGAGCATGTCGGGCTTAATGCCGAGTTGCAAAAGGATGCTGAGCGCATAGTAAGCCACGTCGTCGGCGCCCTGCACGGAATACGTGTTGAGCAAAGCGAGCTTTCCGCCCTCCATGAGCATGATGGTAGCGTCCTGCTCGTGGGCGTAGATTAACATGGATGCGCCCGACGTTCGGCGGTACATGTGCCTCACAACCGAAGTGAATGCCGACACATAGCGCACCTCACCAAAGACCTCCTCAATCATCTGGCACGTAAGCTCGGGCAGCCCAAAGAGCAGCGCCATATTAGCAGCCGGAACAACGTCATAGAAAACACGGTGCTTCACGTCGGGGCTGACACTGTAGTTATAAAACGTGTCGCAATACTCCTCCTGAAAATCAGCCAAGGGCACAGGCGTAAAATTGCCCACGACCGACACAACAATGCCCTCGGCTGGCAGCGATTGACACACGGGCTGAGTGGCTACAGCCTCGCGCAACAGCTCGACCAATGAGGAATTGGGATGAAGCTGCAGCGTGGCATACTCAAAGATACGCCCATCTTCCTGGCGCGCCAAGGTAAGGGAAACTGGGGAAAGACGTAAAACTAACAAAGTCGGAGGAATTTAATTATTGTGAAGAAGAGTTGTCGGCTGGCGTTGACTTCGTACGATTGCACAGCCACCAACCATAAGGTATGAGCAGAGCCAGCACCACGCCTACGGCATTGGCATAAACATCGCCCACGTCGCATCCGCGGAAGTCGGTAAGCGTGCCCTGCATCACCTCGATAGCGATGCTCATCAGGATAGGAGCGATGACTGCAAACAACGCCGTTCGGCGGACGTTGATGCTGCGGTGCGAAAGCAAGTATTCCGTCCACATCACTCCGCAAGTGCCTAAATACATCAGCAGGTGAATCACCTTGTCGAGCCCCAGAATCGAAGGCAACTCAACAGGAATGCTACTCGGCTTGCAGAAACACAACACGAAAATCAATACGATGCAGCAGCAAGTGTAAGTATATCGACGCATTACCAAAATTTATTATGTTCGGAAGAATATTCAAATCCGAAGTGGCGCAGTTTGTCGCGCAACCACACTTCGTCAATATCCTCCGCCCGACAAAGTTCGTCGAGCGAAGGATATTGGTCGCGCAGTTTCATATTGATGAAGCTATAAAGCATCATTGGGTCAGAGGGAAGCATACGGCAGGGGAACTTAAATATAGTGTACCACTAACTATCAGCTACTTACTTTTCGATTTCTATGCCGCCCGTACCAATATGCTGGCCGTCGATGAAGATATAAGCCGTGAATGTGCCAGGCTCAAGAAACTCCGTAATCGGCACAAACACCTTGATGCGCTGGTTCGACCCGTCGTATTCAACCACCTTTGAGGCAGAGCATTCCAACTGCTTGTTTTCATAAGTAAACTGCCCCATCGGATTGATGACACTGCCATTAGGCTTGAGCAAACGCACATACACCGTGCGCACCCCCGTAGCAGCAGTAACATTGCGCTCGATGCTGAAATCTACCGAGAATGTCTTGATATCCTTGCAGCGCTTTGCAAATTTGCCCGTCTTCTTCAAGGGCACAATCACAATATCCGTAGCATTGAGCTGAGCTGCAATCTCAACTTTCTCCTGAAGCGCAGCACGCTGGTTGCTGATTTCCGTATTTTGGCGACGCGTACGCTCAGCTTCGGCCAATGCCTCGTCGCGTTGGTTGACGAGCACCAAATTGAGACGCTGCAAAGAATCGACCTGGCGAATGTAATCGCGCAACACGGCGCGCACCGTTTCGAGTTCCTTCTTAAGGCGCAAAATTTCAGCCGAGCTTGTTGACTTCACACTCTTGAGTTCGCGCAGCAATTCCTCGGCACGCTTCTGCTCCTTGTCAAGAAGAGCAGCGAGCGAGTCGTTCTTGATGCTCTTCTTGAGTTCGCTATACTGCAAAGCAAACTCCGCGTACTGATTTTCCATCTCACGCTTATCCAACTCAGCAAGCTGACGCAATTCTTCGAGCTCGCGCTCTTTTTCCTTCAACTTCTCTGAATCGCCACACGCAGAAACAAACACACCTGCTGCAACGAAACAAACAAAGGCCATTACGAAGCCTAATGTAAGCTTTCTCATAGACAAATGATAATTTATGGAAGATGCTACGCAGGAATAAGCCCCACGCACCGCAAACTTCGATGATTCGATAAGTAAAATATAGGACGGTAGCTCCATCTGCATCGCAAACGCCACCGTCCATATTAATTAAACATGCGTTGTGTAGCTATTATTCAATGACAGTTACCCAACCATGCGTATCGGGTTCAATACCATATTGAATGTTACGCAACTTTGTGTAGAGCTGCTGGCTGATAGGTCCGGGCTTACCATCCTTAGAGATGACGTAGCTCTGCTTCATATCGAGGTCGTCGATGCGTCCGATAGGACTAATCACGGCAGCTGTGCCACATGCTCCGGCTTCTTCGAACTCTGCCAATTCTTCAACAGGAATCTGGCGACATTCAACGTTCAAGCCCAAATCCTTAGCCAACTGCTGAAGGCTCTTATTGGTGATTGAAGGAAGGATAGAACTTGACTTTGGAGTTACGTAAGTGTTGTTCTTAATACCGAAGAAGTTAGCTGCACCGCACTCGTCGATGTACTTCTTCTCCTTAGCGTCGAGGTAGAATTCGCAAGAGTAGCCAAGGTCGTGCGCCAACTTGTTTGCACGGAGGCTCGCAGCATAGTTACCGCCTACCTTGAACGTACCTGTTCCGAAAGGCGCAGCGCGGTCGTACTCGCGCACTACAACATAGTTCGTTGTGTTAAATCCACCCTTGAAGTAAGGACCTACGGGCGTAACGAATATCATAAACATATACTCGTCAGCAGGACGAACGCCCACCTGCGCACCCGTACCAATCAACAGAGGACGGAGATAGAGCGCTGCGCCACTTTCGTAAGGAGGCACGAAGCGCGCATTGAGCTTCACCACCTTCTTCACCATCTCTGCGAAAAGTTCTGTAGGAAGCTCGGGCATCAAAATTCCGCGGCATGTGCTCTGCAGGCGCGCCGCATTTTCTTCAAGGCGGAACACGCGCACCTTGCCATCGGGGCATCCAAAGGCCTTAAGGCCCTCGAAAGCTTCCTGTCCATAGTGGAGCGCAGTGGCTGCCATGTGGATATTAATCGTTTCTGAACTGCTGACTTCAATTTCGCCCCACTTACCATCGCGGTAGTAGCAGCGCACGTTATAGTCTGTAGGTATGTACCCAAAAGAAAGGTTTGACCAATCAATTTCTTTGTTCATAGTTTAAAGTTATTGCGTTAAAATTATATTTTTTCAGTATTTTTTGAATTTTTACACGGATTATTGCCTCAATCCAACGGCAAAATTACACATTTAAATAATAGAGCGCCATTTTCTGACGCTAAATTTACTGAAAATATCAAACTTTCTTC
Organism: Bacteroidaceae bacterium; assembly: GCA_017425985.1. Classification (GTDB taxonomy): domain Bacteria; phylum Bacteroidota; class Bacteroidia; order Bacteroidales; family Bacteroidaceae; genus Alloprevotella. The sequence goes on from JAFOWI010000208.1 coordinate 29,365, forward strand.
CTCGGAATACCAACATTTTTAAAATTAAGCCCACGAATCAGCCCATGCTTTGAAAACGCATTATCACTACAAGCGTAGAAGAAATCCTAATCAACACACACGCTCGTTTTAAATTATTGCTCACACACAATATATAGTTGTCCACAATTATATATATAATATGTATATTACCTTCGCCTCAATCTTGAAACAAAGAAATCTGTATTAAAACTTACAAAGCTCCCTTAAAACTTACAAACATTATTTTTCGACCCTCGTCATTCTCGCGTTATAAAAAACAAAACACATTTTTTTTGAGAATTTTCTTAAAGTTTTATCGCTAATCGTAAAAAAATAAGTAACTTTGCCAACGGACTAAGTATGAAAATCCGCTATACTTTCAACAAAGTCCGACTTAACGAATTAACAATCAAAGAACTAACATTTATAAACTTTAATTAATTTAATTTTTTAAACAATGGCAACAACAAATGCTACTGCACCCAAGGGTGCTACAAAGAAGTCTCAGGGCTTCAAGGGCGTAAAGGCAGGTTGGATCGTTATCCTTATTTGCTTTATCATCGCTGAATGTCTCTATGTGTTCGGAGCTGGTTACAAGACTAACTTCCTTGGTAACGAAGCTTTCACTGGTCTTCCCTTCCACTTCTTCCAGGAAGCTGACTATGAACCCGATGGTATCGTAGGTACAGTTTACAAGGGTGGTTTCATCGTTCCTCTCATCTGGGGTCAGTTCATTACTGTTATTGCTCTTGCTATCGAACGTTTCCTCGCTATCCGCACTGCTAACGGTAAGGGTTCTGTAGGTCGTTTCGTAGGTAACATCAAGAAGGCCCTCATGGCTGGCAACATCGCTGAAGCTGAAGCTCTTTGCGACAAGCAGCAGGGTTCAGTTGCTAACGTAGTTCGCTCTACACTCGCAACTTACCGTCAGGTAGAAAAGGACGACACTCTTTCTAAGGAACAGAAGGTGCTCGCTATCCAGAAGGAACTCGAAGAAGCAACAGCTCTCGAAATGCCTATGATGCAGGAAAACCTTCCTATCATCGGTACTATCGTAACACTCGGTACACTTACAGGTCTTCTCGGTACCGTAATGGGTATGATCAAGTCGTTCTCGGCTATGGCTGGTGAAGGTGGTGCTGACTCTTCTGCACTTTCAGTAGGTATCTCTGAAGCGCTTGTAAATACTGCATCAGGTATCGCAACAGGTGCTGCAGCCGTTATCGCTTACAACTTCTACACTAACAAGATCGACCGCCTTACTTTCTGCATCGACGAAGTAGGCTTCTCTATCGTTCAGACATTTAACGCAACTCACTAATACATAAATTAGGTAACAAATAAAATGGGACGTTTTAAAGTTAAAAAACAAGACACATTCATCGACATGACGCCGATGAGTGACGTCATGGTCCTGCTGCTTACCTTCTTTATGCTTACTGCGACGTTCGTTAAGGACGAACCTGTAAAAGTAAACACTCCTGGTTCTGTTTCAGAAATCAAGATTCCCGAAAACAATCTTCTCACCATCTTCGTAGAAAAGAGTGGCAAGATTTTCATGTGTATGGACAATCCCAACACTCAGCGCGCATTGGCTGAGCAGATGATTTCGGAAGGTCACCTCAAGCTCACAAGCGAACAGCTCGAGTCATTCTCAATGCTTTCAACGTTCGGCACACCCTGCAACGTTTTGGCAAGCTGGATGAACCTCGACAACCACGCTCGCAATGAGTACTTGTTGAAAAATCCTGAAGCGGGCATTCCTGTGCCCGACGTAATGCCCGATGGAACTATCATTGGCGCACAACGTAACGAACTCAAGTTGTGGGTTAAAGCAGCTCGCGCAGCAAATGGGAAAAACATGGGTATCGCTATCAAGGCGGACAAGACTACTCCCTATTCAGCAATTAAAAAAGTTATGGACTCCTTACGTGATGTCGATGAGAACCGTTACAACTTGATTACGGCTCTCAAGGGCGTCGAGGAATAATTTAGAATGTTATGGCAAGTTTAGATATGGGCGGCGGAGGCGGCAATAGCAAGCAAAAGAAAATGAATGCTCGCGTCGACTTTACGCCGATGGTGGACATGATCATGTTGCTCGTGACATTCTTCATGCTCTGTACTACGCTTCTTAAACCTCAGACGATGCAAATCACCATGCCTTCGGACAAGGATGATATCAAGCAGGAAAATAAGAGTCAGGTTGCTTCAGACAAGGCTATCACGATTATCCTTGACAAGGACGACAAGATTTACTACTTTGAAGGCAAGCCCTCAGAAGCTACTACTTATGA
>JAFOWI010000209.1 GCA_017425985.1 Bacteroidaceae bacterium
GAACCTGTGCGATTTCCTTGCGCATGAAATAAACGTCGTTCTTCACAGCCATTGAGTCGGCAGCAGCAAGGTAGAAGTTACATTGGTTGATAACCTTGTAATAAGCAGAACGATTGAGCAACGCACTTTCTCCATCCTTGAGCGAAGCGTCATAGCGTGCAACGCGAGCAAGTGAGTCAGAGCTGTACATAGTCGTGTCAGCAAGGTCAGCACGTATTTCCGCAAGAATTACATTCTGCTCAACCATTTCCTGCACGTTACGCATAATTCCGAGATAGAAGTTCACCGTGTCGGTGCCGTTAAAATTATCGGCATAACGGTCCATTTCGGGAGTCAGCATATCTTCGCATGAAGTGGTAAAGATTCCAAAACCTGCAAGGAAGACAAATAGACTTACTATTGATTTTTTCATTGTAGTAATTTTTTATTGGTAGGAGCAGGAGAGCCATGAGAGTATGTCCGACTCTCCTGCATTCTATACCGTGTACGACCGATTACAAGTTAACAGTGATACCAAGATTAAAGTTACGACCTGATGTCAAATAACCGGCATCGATACCCTGATAAAGCACGCCGTTGCCAGCTGTAACTTCGGGGTCGTTGCCTGTGTATTCAGACACTGTGAACACGTTGTTTGCTTCACCCCATACAGAGAGACCTTGCAACCAGCTGAGGTTTACAGGCACCTTGTATGTAAGACGAACCTTCTTCAACTTGAGGTAAGAACCATCTTCAATCCAACGGTCAGAGAAACGTTCGTTGTTCACCCACTGGTCATTGTCAGCCGACATTGTGCGAGGAACATTTGTAACTTGACCATCGTAACGCCAACGGTTGCAAACAGCAGTTGTTTGATTCCAGATGTTGTTAGCAGGTTCAAGCTGTGAACGCTGATAGTTGAATACGTCGTTACCAACTGAATACTTGAAGTTCACGTCGAGTGTGAGGTTCTTGAATGAGAAGTTGGTGTAGAGATTACCGAAGAAGTCGGGATTGGGGTCACCAATAACAACCATGTCGGCTTCGTTAATCCAACCGTCGTTGTTCTGATCTACGAAGTGAACGTCACCTGCCTGGAAGTTGCGATAGGGCTGCTGAGAGAGTCCTGTAGGATAACGCAAGTAAGTACCATTGCCGGCAAGCTTAGCTTCTTCGTTAGAAGCGAACACGCCCTTAGTTTGATAACCGTAGAACACACCTGCAGCCTGGCCAACAGCAGTCAAAATGTTGTTAGTGCCGTAGATGCTTGAAGTGTAACCGTTGATTACCTTAACGCTTGACTCATTCTTTGTTCCATCAGGATTGAGCGCATAAGTCTTAACCTGATTTGAAGCGGGGAGTTCTTCAATCTTGTTAGTGTACTTACCAACTGAAGCACCTACCTGCCAACGGAAGTTCTTGTAGTTCAAGAGAACAAGGTTTGCATTGACGTTGAAACCATGGTTGCTCAACTTACCATCGTTGCCCCACATCATAGCAACACCGGTGATGTCGCTCACAGCCTTGCGAGTCAAGAGATTTGAAGTTGTTGACCAATAGTATTCACCACCCAAAGCCAAGCGGTTGTTGAAGAGGTTCAACTGAGCACCAACATTGAAACGACGATTTGTTTCCCACTGAATCTTGGGGTTCTGGATGTTTGACAACACCAAAGATGTAGCCTTGTCCAAGAACATCTTGTTTTCAAAGTATGTGCGGCTTGCATAGTAGTCAACGTTGTCGTTACCACTTTCTTCGTAGCCAGCATTCAACTTGAAGTAGTTAACAGCAGGAAGCTTGAACCATGATTCTGAAGAAACCACCCAAGCAGCCTGTACGCTGGGGAAAAGGCCCCAGTTTACACCAGCAAACTTAACACCCTCAACAGTCTCTGCACCGAAACGGCTTGAACTTTCCATTGTCGTAGCAAGACGGAGGAAGTACTTGTTCTTGAGGTTGTAGTTCAAATCAAGATAGTATGCAAGGTTCATCCAGTTGTCGTTGTTACCACCGTAGTCCTTGTACTGCAAGCGAGTTTCCATGTTAGGCATCTTGTCGTTGTCGTTGTTGTAACCAGTGATGAAGCTATCACCGTAAGAGAACGAAGACATACGGAAACCACCCAAGAAATCAAAGTCGTGAGCACCATACTGACGCTTCCAACGCAATTGGAAATCGTTGAACAATGCAGTTTCCTTACCAAACTGAGTGCGGATAACACTCTTCACGCCACCAAGACCTTCAACGTCCTTAGTAGGAGTACCGGAGTTAGGCAAGTAATACTTTTCATTGCTACGTGTCAGAATGTAGCTGAAACGGTCTGTGATTGTCCAGTACTGACCCAACTTGTACTTAGGAGCAACGTTGATGTTAAACTGTGTTTGTTCCTGGAAGTTCTTGTTTTCGCCGGCACCATTAGCCAATACCCAGTAGGGATTCACCAAACCTTCGAAACCATAAGCCGAAGCAAACTTAAGAGGATTGTTAGCTTCTTCGTAGTTCTTACCAGCCAACACGTTGTTAGCATGAACAAGTGCCAACTTACCCAAATCGTGGTCGTACTTCACGTAATAAGCATTGGGGCTCAAGAAAGGACTCTGAATAGCTCCCAATACATTGGGCGAACTGATATTGCGCTTAGAATAGTCTTCAGCCCATCCATTGTCACGGAGGTTGTAAGCATTCTTAGCATACGCAATGTCAAGCGCCGTTGTGAAGTTGCGGAACAACTCTACGTCAGTATTGAAACGGATGTTCAAACGATTGAAGTCGTTGTTCTTAGCAGTAGCATCGCTTTGTGTGAAACCCAAAGAAAGGTTATACATAGCAACGTCATCACCACCTTCAACGCTTACCTTGTAGTTCTGAGTATAGCTGTCTTCGTAAAGGTCTTTCTGCCAGTCAGAATTGTTGTGGTACATCTTGTAATAAAGATAATTGGGATCTTCATTCCAAAAACCACTTGTTGAAGTAGAAAGGTCCTTAGCTTTAGGTGTTGTACCCAAGAATTCAGTAACGTAGCTGCGATACTGGCCAGCATTCATCACCTTCAACATTTCGGGAGTCTGTTCGAAACCTCCGAAAGCCTTAACCTTGATGCGAGTAGCCATGCTCTTACCACGACGTGTAGTGATCTTAATCACACCGTTACCACCCTTAGCACCATAGAGTGCTGTTCCGTTAGTAATAACTTCGATGTCTTCAACATCTTCGGGGTCGATAAGGTTAAACACGTTGTTGTAGAAACCATCGTGCAACGTAGTACGGTCGTACTGCATGTCCCAAATAACACCGTCAACAACTACAAGAGGCTGTGAGTTGATGTTCAATGAATTGATACCATTGATAAACAACGCTGCACCCTGAGCGGGAAGACCACCGCGGTTAATCGTACGGATATTTGCTGCAAGATGATTTTCGAGTTCGCTTTCAATAGTAAGCTCACTTGTTTCCTTTAACTTATAATCGTTAGTTTCAGAAATGTCAGTACCATTCTTGTAAAGGTTCTTGATTACTCCGCTATAAAGGAAAGCATTCTGACCTGTAGCAGCCTTGATTGCAATGTGAGCACCATTGTAGTCTTCAACACCTACATAGAGGGTCGTTACAAAAGTAGGAACTTTAATAGTGTACTGCCCCTTATCGTCGGTCATGGCTGTGTACATACGATTTCCTAAAGCCTGTACGCGTACGCCGGCCATAGGTTCGCGAGTAGCTGCATCGTAGATTGTACCTGAAACTTCCTTCATTTCATATTTAGGAGCTTCAGCCTTAACCTTAGCACGAAGTGCGGGAGCCTGAGCAGAAAGTACGGTCGTTCCTGACAACATCAAAGCGCAAATACCAACACGCATAGCGCCTTGCACAAAATTGAAATATTGCTTATTCATTGTTTCCAGAATTTTTAAATCGTTCGCACTTTCTTATCTATAAGGTTCAATGATAATCTTGTAAAAATTCAAAGCCTCACACTTAGGTTTTGCCTTTGTACCAACATCCAAAGTTGCAACTTCAATCTTCAATCGTGGGAAAGATTCCAATTCAACAGGTAAATCCTTATAAGAATATTCCAAATCGAACTCTTCAAAGAGCGTCACCTGTGTCACTGCATCACTTGGAACAGACAACTTAGCAGACTTAGCCAACTGCTTACCATCATTAGTCATATCGTCCAAAATAGTAGCAGTAAGCTTCACTTGCTCAACATAAGGTTCATAATTGCTATTTACCAACTGTTCTTCCAACATCTTATGTGCAGCAGTAGGAACCATGATTGCAGAAATCTTGTACTTACCGCTGGGCAAAGCTGGCAAACGGAATTCTACAGAAAAAGCCTTATAAGAAGAAGCCTTGAAACGACGGAAGTTATCAACATCCTTGAGTCCTGCAATAGAGTCATTACGATTATCGCTGGTGAGCGAAACGTTTTCGAAATAGCAGTTAGACAACTTTGTTGTCATGTGACCAGTTTCTTCCTTCTTGATAAATGAGTAAGCAGGGTCAATCTGATACTTATCTACAGCATAAATAATACCGTTAGAAGCTTCGATTACTTCAGCAACAGAGCCATCAGCATTTGTAAACGCGGGATTTACAGAACCTGGAACAGGGTTATAGAGAACTGTTCCTGTTGTAAAGATTACAGAGTCGTTATTCTCGCAATAATTCTTGATTGACTCCTTATCGCTACGGCTCACTTCCTTACCCATAGATGAAGGGCTGAAATAGAAGTTAGAGAAGAACAACTTTTCAGCATTTGTTGTAGCCAAAGAGTCCAACTCTCTTTCAGTGAATGTCTTAGCGTAAGTCCACTTCAAATTAGTATTTGACCATGAACCGTTGTAAGTTGACTTGTAGTTGAACAACTTCTTCAATTCTGCAATTGCTTCGTCGTAAGCAGCATTTGTAGGATAGATAGCTACATAGAGCGAGTCTTCGTCCTTAACAGATGCATTAGCAGCGTTGAGCAAAGTGTTGTAGTTGCTGTAAACAGAGTCAACATATTCCATCTTACCTACACTGTTCATAGCACCAGGTGTTGACGCACTTGGGTCAAATTGTGTAATGTCGTAAAGAGGATTGCTCAACACTGAATACAAAGAGCTGAAACGGCTATCACTTTCCAGGAAGTCGTAAAGATTGTACTTGTAAGCTACAGGCGCCACAATCTTGTGCAACGTACCATTTGAAGAAGCAACTACAGGCTCATCTACATAAGCAACACCATCAAAAATTTTGTCACCTGACTTAAAGCTCACAATCTTTGAGTTAAGCAAACGAATCTGCTGAACATCAGAAGATGACTCAAAGTTGAAACGAGCGATGTGCTGGCGGATGTAGTGTTCTGCAAACTTAAATTCCTGCGCAGTAGCAGCTGCTGGGTCAGTAGCATAAAGAGCCTTGATTTCCTGCAACTTTGCCTTCCATTCATCACCGAAAGTTCCGTTCACAGGCGCCCAAACAGTCAACAACTGTGGAGTATTCAAAAATTCAGCATACGTCATCTTTCTTGTAGCAGAATCTTTGTGCACATCGAGTTTATCCTTCAAGAAAGAAGTATTTTCCAAGATATATGCAAAGTCGCTAAGAAGTGAATCGTTCTGAATATTTTGCCACAAGGTCATTGATTCAGACTCTGAATTAATCACTACATCAAAGTGATCATCGTCTGAACAAGCAGCAAAGCCGAAAGCAAACATTGCGCTCAGCATGCCACCCTTGAGCCAATTTTTATATGAATTATTCATATTAGTTTTAACGTTTTATTCAGATTATTTGAATATGAAACATTCGACCTTGTCAAACGGCCAAAGCCGAATGTTTCAAGAAATAGAGTTTACCAAACATCTTCAGCTTCGTTACCGTTGTAGACTTCCTTCGGAACAATTTCGATGTAGTCAATCTGCAACTGTGAGTCGAGCTTCTTCAATGCTGATTTATAACGCAAATAGTAGCTTGTGCCGGGTTCCAAACGTTCTGTTGTAACAATACGACGAATATGACCACTATACGCACGAGCCATACTTTCGCCCTTACCGTCAGTCCAACCAAAATGCTTAGGACCCTTCATGTAGCCCTGGTTACGCAAATTCTTGTCGTTTTCGATATTGACAGCTTCGTCTTCAACATCAGCTACCCAAGGAATTGCATAGTTGTTACCGCCGGCAGCAGGACGCATATCGTAAGGAAGACCTGCAGGCTGCAAGCGATTCATATCTTCGCCGAAATAGAGCTGACACATACCACGGAGGTTGTTGTGAGAAACACCTAAGCGAATTTCATATTCGTTAGCCTTGGGAACAGGAGGAATACGGAATGTTACGTCGTAAAGACCAAGTACCATCATTTCGTCGCCTTGATAGTTACACCAACCTGTTGCAGAACGGGGAGAATAAGCACAGAAGAGGTAAAGCACGTCTGAACCAGTAGTCTGCAAGGGAAGATTTTCAAAATATCCGGGAAGGAATTGTGAATACTTACCCAAACGTAAGTTGTTTGAACTCAACTCGTGAATGATTGAAGTAAAGTCAACACGCATACGTTCACGACCCATCAATTCGCGTTCAGCATCACCAAACACCAAGATGTCGTCAATAGTATAGATGTAACCATTAGCCGAAGAAATATTCTTGTTCTGAAGAATCATTACACCTTCACCACCAGCCTTAGGAGAAAGCTGTTCATAAGTTCCGGTCATTCCATTATCGTAATTTACAAAACGATTGATGAAGACAGGATTGTCTGAATAGCTACTACCAATAGGACCTCTTGAACCTAACTGCAAAAGTTTGATGGGTTCACGTTCGTCAATATTGTCGTCAGGGTGAATCGTTGTGTAGAAGTCCCAAGCGTCGGTAGGTAAGTCGCGAGTCTGAGGATTCTTGTTGTCGTTACCATACTTATAAAGATATTCAGTAAAGTGAACAACCAACTTACCGGGAGCCAACTTACCATTGATAAAGTGATACTTTACGAACTTATACAAGGGATTGTTGGGGCTTGTTAAATCATCGATATCCTGTGAACCATAAGCTGTAGTAATTGGACTCAAAGTCTTCAAAGCAGGTAAGATTTGATCCCAGTTTGTAATATTGCCTTCAGCATCAGTCTGTACAGCAGGTACTCCATACTTTTCTACAAAAATGCTGTCAGGTTCAACAAAACCGGTAAATGCGAGGTAACGCTTCAAAGGAGCTTCAAATGTACCAGGCTGAGCTTCAAGATTTTCGGGAATTTCCTGGTCTTCGTAAGCGATGTCGCGTTCTACGTTCATCCACTTCCAAATACCTGTTTCCTGAAGAAGTTTACCCATGATCTTCATATTGGGAGCGTCCTGAATAACCTTCCAAATGTAGTCAGAAGTAGGAGCAATTACGTCTGCAACAATGTGCATCCATCCGTTAGAAGCTTCAAGGTCTGTCTTATAAACACCTGAAGTTTTTTCAATCTTGTAGTAAACAGGATACTTAACTTTGACTGTATCACCATTTTCGATAACAGGGAGCAAAGTGAGAGGGTCGTACTTCACACGTTCAACAGTGTCTGTAGCCTGTGCATCTTCGTTACATGTAAGCAAACGGTCGTACAAGTTTGAAAGATTGAATGCTGCGCTTGAAGGAAATTCGGTTGACTGATAAGCTTCCTGGTCTCCATTATCAATTACGCAACTATAAGCAATCAACTCAGCTTGTTCGTCTGTCAACTCATCAATACTTGTCAACTCAAGCGAAGCCAAATATTTTTCCATTGCAACATTGTCGGGCACAAATACAGTATAATTACCACGAGCTGAAAGTACACTGTAAATAGAGGATGCTTCCTGCGATCTTCCCAATTTAACGCGCTTAAAGAGATCACGTACCATTGAAAGATTGGGATCCGCATCAACAATATCAGACAACGTTTGCTCTGTCTTAATAGCAAAGTTTGAGCTATCAATTTCTTCTTCACAGCTACAAACTCCAAAGAATGATGTAGTCATAAGAGCTACAGCCATCATCTTTGAAAAGCTTTTGCTAAAGAATTTATACGTTTTCATATAATATTATCAAAATGTAATTTTAAGGATTTCTGTATTAGGAAATCCTTGATTGTTACTTAGTATAACGTTCCCAAACAGGGTTCTGAATAAGGAAACCTCCGTGCTCTACACCGCTAATCTTCATTTCTTCTTCATACACAGGATTGTAGAAAGACCAGAAAGCTTTGAGGCGGTTAGTAACAAGTGCTGACGCATTCAAATGGTTCTTCAATACGTTCGTTGTTGAATTTTCATACTCAACCTGACGTACCAAATCGTACCAACGCTTGCCTTCGCACGCAAATTCACGCTGACGTTCGTTATATACGAGTTCCAACAAGTCTGCAGCAGACTTAGCAGCAGGTGAAATATGATATTGTTTTGCCAAACGAAGTGAAATGTTTTCAGCATCAGGCTGTTCATCAGGATTAACCAAAGATGGATTGCAACGCTTGAAAATTGTGTTTACGCAGTCGAAACCTTCCAAGACGATAGCCTGGTTGCCCTTAATCGTATCACGATTTTGACTCAAAGTAACATCTGAATAACGTCGAGCAATAGCTTCAGCCTTGATTAAAAGCATATCAGTAACACGGTAAACAGGCCAGTTAGCATCCTGGTTGCTGCTTTCGCGATATCTGAACTCTGCACCCTCAGTCATGTCTTCACGATCTTCAAACTGAATAGTACGCGCAACATTCTTGTGAAGATTCATAACGCCTGTTGTGTTGTTGGGGATGTAATCCATTGTTTCCAACAAACGCATGTCAGCCTTACCAAAACCACGAACGGGATCGTACTCAGTGCAACCGATGTAAAGGTTTGTACCCGCTACAACGTCACTTGGACTAATGCTACCCTGACCAGATGCTGAACCAACATAAGTACCTAAAGTAGTGTTCTTATTGTTCACACCGTCAAATTGCCATTCAAGAATAGACTCGTACTTTGAATTCTTGTTACCAAAAATTTCTTCGTAAACCAAGTCGTTAGAGAAAACAGCTTCCTGAGTTGTCAGATAATCCAAGAAATCGAGATGCGTTTTCTTCTTTTCAAAACCTGTATTGACATTTCCGAAATTATCGGTATCATATTCCAACTGAATGTCCTTGAGAACTGCATTTACATATTCAATTGACTTGTCGAAACAAGTATTGATTCTGCTGCTGAAATTAGGAACGCTATCGCCCTTCGCATTTGAATGGCGCAACATACAACCCTGCCACAAATAAAGGTCAGCCAACAGCGCCTTGATGCTGCGCTTTGTGAAGCGGCCCTTATTATCTTTAACTGTACCATAATTTTCTACAGCCTTGTCAACAGAACCCTCAAGCTGAACAATCAAAGTGTCAATGATGTTCACACCTTTTTCCTGAGGCAAATGTGAGCGCACTGCTTCATCGTCTGTAGAAATAGATTTTTCTACATAAGGAACATTACGGTAAGCACGTACAAGGTGGAAATAGTACATTGCTCTAAGAGCTAACATCTCAGCCTTGATGGGATACCAGTCAGAAGGTCCAAAACTGGGGTCGCGACCGTCTTCAGCCATAAGTTCACCGTACTCCAACACCTTATTACAATAGTTAATACCAGTATAAAGAGGAGCCCAGTCAAAATTAGCGTCAGTAGGCTGCAAGATACCATCCTTGATACGCTGCAAAGAAATGTTACTCAAATTATTGAGCTTCATGTTGTCTGAGCGAACTTCGCCCCAAAGCATCGTACGATTCAATACATCGCTTGCAATCATCTTCTGATATGCAGCCGCACGTACATTGTCCAAGTCGTTCTTGTCGTTCCAGAAATCCTCTTCAGTAATTTGGTTTGTTGGCAAAATGGTCAGATAATCTTCGCACGATGTCAAACCTACCGTCACCAAGAAACTTCCGGCAAGAAACAATTTTGAGAAAATATTATTAATTTTCATCGCTTTATAATTTAAATATCTGTACGGATTCCGAAGTAGAATGCTGCACTGAAGCAGCATTCACTTCGAGAACACTTCTTTAACTCTTAGAAACCAACATTCAAGTTAAATGTAATTGAACGAGATCTTGGAGTAGTATTATCATCTGTACAAGGACTATATCCACCAGCCCAACGTTCGGGGTCGATACCAGAATAGCCTGTGATAATGAAGATATTGTCACCAGAGAGAGACATATTGAGCTGGCTCAAACCTAACTTCTTCAAAGACTTAGGATTGAAAGAGTAGCTCAAACGCAAGTTGTTCAAACGGCAGAAATCACCCTTTTCAACGTAACGGTCGCTTACCAAAGCATTGTACGAGGTACCTGCTCTTTCGCTCATCGCACGAGGAATCATTGTTTCGTCGCCATTCTTACGCCATCTGTGCGCAACAGAAGCACACTGGTTCTTGTTTGTACGCATGTCTTCCTGCTTCAAACGAGCCATGTTGATAATCTTATTACCAATACGATAGTTGAAGTTTGCTGTCAAACGCCAACGTCCATAAACGAAGTCAACACCGAAACCACCAGTAATCTTGGGGTTAGAACCACCGAGGTAAACGATATCCAATTCGTCGATGTTACCATCATGGTTGATATCATCATAAATAACGTCACCACCCTGGAACTGATAGTTCACACCACCATAGTTGAAGTACATGGGGAGAGGATTACCACGCTTGTCGTAGATAACGTTACCTTGTGCATCGCGAGCAACAGGAGCTGTCAAACCGGTAGCAGCAGCAGTGTTGAGCGAACCATCGGCCTTGTAATAGAGGTTCTTATCTTCATCGAGGAAGTAACCGCTGTGGTCGTAGTCGTAAGCGTAAACACCCTTGTAACGGAAACCGTAGATACCACCCAAAGCATGACCTATCTGAACACGCTGTACTTTTTCGTGATTATTGTAAGTGTAGGGTGAATTCTGAGTTGCCAAAACGTTGGGGTCCATCTGAGTGATGGTGTTGATGTTCTGAGCGAAGTTTACTCGCAAGTTCATGTGGAACTTACCAACCTTGAAGATGTCACCTGTACGAACGTACAATTCCCAACCTTCGTTTTCCATTGAACCAATGTTAGCACTTTCCAATGAAGAGAAACCTGTTGTTGAAGGAATACGTACACCACCGTTGATAAGGTCAGTAGTCTTCTTTCCGTACATGTTCAAGTCGAACTTCAACAAGCCATCCAAGATGTGCAAGTCAACACCGACGTTCCAAGACTTAGTCTTTTCCCAACGAATCTTTGTCAAACGAAGGTTCTGAGGAACAATTGCCTGTACGCCGTTGTATGTACCACTCGCTCCATATTTATTATAAATAACACCTTCTGCAAACGAAGCGTTACCTGTAATACCGTAACCGGGACGAATAGACAACATGTTGATAACATCGCGCAAAGGTTCGAAGAACTCTTCGTCAGACACGTTCCAACGTGCAGAGAAACCGGGGAAGAAGCCCCACTTGTTACCCGAACCAAACTTTGTCATACCGTCAGCACGCAAAGTTGCAGTAACTGAATACTTAGAACCGTAAGAATAGTGAGCAGTTGCAATACCCGCCATATAGCGACCCTTGCTTGTGCTTGAGCTCGCACTTCTGAGATAACCGGGTACTGTGGGGTCAGTGATACCACCATTGATACCTGATGATTCCAAATATTGGCTGTTACCTTCGTTAGAACCAACTTCACCACGAATCATTGCCTGGAATGAATGGTTATCGTTGTAGAAGAAAGGCTTGAATACCAAAGAGTGACGAGTTGTGAAACGCAAACTCTTAGATTCGCTGTTACTTGTCAAGTCCACACCATCAACCCAAGTCTTTGAAGTAAGCGTGTGAGGATAGTAAGTATCATTAGTCTGCGTGAACGCATCCAAATAAACTTCACCGGTATAAGTCAACTGTGTAGATTCATCATCCTTACCCAACAACTTATATTCCAAAGAGAACTGAGGAGTAATTGTGTAAGAAGACTGGTTGTTCCAAGCCAAATTAGCAATTGCAACAGGGTTACCATTATCTACCATGTCGCTGAGGTAGTATGAAGTTCTGTTAGAACCGTTGTCCACCAATCCGGTTGAACTTGCTGCGGGAGGCAAGATGTAATAATCGTTTGTCTGGTAGTAAGACTGAGTTGCCTTGTCGTACTCGTTGCGATAGATGGCCATGTTAGGCATTGAGTTATAAGCCTTGCCAAGAATGTTGCCACCATAGTTCTGCATGTTCTTTGTGTAAGTCAACGCAAAGTTAGAAGAGAACTTAATACGGTCAGACACCCAATAATCGAGCGCCAAACGAGTAGTGAAACGGTCGAACTGCTGCTTGATGATAGAACCTGTCTGTGTGTCGTAAGAACCTGAAACACGGAATGTTGCCTTATCACCACCACCAGAGAGGTTCAAGTTGAAGCTATGCTTATGACCTGTCTGAGTTACAGCATCAATCCAGTCGGTGTTCTTATTATAGTTAGCATA
>JAFOWI010000210.1 GCA_017425985.1 Bacteroidaceae bacterium
GCCCGAAAGTAATTACTTTTTCATTTCCGGGACCCCCGAAAGCCCGAAAGTAATTACTTTTTCGTTCTCGGGACCTCCGAAAGTCCGAAAGTAATTACTTTTTCGTTCTCGGGACTCCCGAAAGTGCTTCGCCGCTTGGAAATGCTGTTTCGGGACCCCCGAAAGTGCTTCGCCGCTTGGAAATGGCGTTTCGGGACCCCCGAAAGTGCTTCGCCGCATGGAAATGGTGTTTCGGGACCCCCGAAAGTGCTTCGCCGCTTGGAAATGGCGTTTCGGGACCCCCGAAAGTGCTTCGCCGCTTGGAAATGGCGTTTCGGGACCCCCGAAAGTGCTTCGCCACTTGGAAATGACGTTTCGGAAAGTCCCGAAAGTAATTACTTTTAACGTCTGACGGCGCCTATGTCTTGCTTGAGGCATAAAAAATGTGCAGACGAATCAAGTGTGGAGGCTTGTTTCGTCTGCACGGATGGGGTTGGGCTTATCTGTTTTCGTAGCCGGGATTTTGCGTCATTGATGGACACTGGATTATTACGCCATACGGGATGGGGAAGAGTAGTTGATGGTCAGCGATGGCGCAAACGTCCTTTGCAAGCCCTGTGCGCTTCAGAAAGGCGAAGTACATGCCGCTGTAGAGGTGGATTTGCTCTCTGGCTTCTTTGATTTTCATCAGTGTGTTGCTTTCTGTGATGCTGATGGGCTTTGCGTCTGCCACGCTCTTGATGTAGGCTTCAGCAGTTGTGGTGTCGCCTTCGTAGAAGTAGCATTCGGCTAATGAAAGAAGTACGTCGCTCAGCGTCATGTAGGGAATGGCCGGTGCGTTGAGGAGGATAATCTCTTTTCCGGCACGCGAGTCGGGGTTGTTGCCCAGCAGTGCGAAGATTACTTCAGTTCTTTCTTCGACTCGGGTGTTGCTTCTTGCGGCTGAAGTTGTTTCTATGTTGACGTCGCCTGATGGCTTGAAGTTCGTTGAGGCATCGAGGGTGTAGAAGCCGTTATCTTCAACTTTGCTTAAAAGTTCTTTGGCTTCGCCGTAATTGCCTTCGTACATGTGGATGTTTGCGAGCAGCACGCGTGCTACGTCTTTTGAAACGAAGAAGAGGTCGTTGATGCTCTTGGTCGATTCGTTTTTCTTTTCGGCAAGGCGGTCGATGGCTACGGATAGTTTCTTCTTGATGTCTCTAAAGATGTTTTCCGAAGGCTCGCGCTGAAGGTCGTGTGCGTTGTTCTGAAGTGTGGTGTAGTCGGTGAAGTAGGGCACATCGTTCCAGCCATATACGAGGTTGGAGTGAGTTATTGCGCTGAATACGTTGATGTAGTCGGCATAGACGTCGCGCTTTTTGCGGTCTTGTTCCTGCAGCATGAGCAATGTGCTGACGGTTTTGTAGAAGTCTTGCCATGCGTTGCTGATAGTGGTGTTCGACGGGTGTAGATTGTTAGCCCAACCTGTGTAGGGGTTGTAAGTGTATTGCTGTTCAATCAGGTTGTATTGGCTCAATGCCGAGGAGAGTGACATGGCAATGTTCGCTACTACTGCTTCGCCGTCGCTGCCTAAGAGCGGTGGATTGGTGAGGTCCTGTATGTTGTCGCCGGCATTGCCTTGGATGATTTCAACGGAGGCGGCGATGTTGCCCAGGTAGTCGTAGAGGTCGATGGATGCGGTCTGGCTGTTGCCCGATGGCAGTGGCAGGACAGTGATGCTGAGCGCATTGTTCCTCAGCTCGCAGGTGTAGCTGATTTTGCTCTTTGCGTCCTCGCCTTCGTAGAGGTTGTGGAACAGGTCGTCGGGGGAGATGCCTGTTTGTGGTGTGTCCAACTCAGTGGTATCGGTCTTGATTTGTGGTTCTAAATACAAGTGAATGGGCGATTTGATTTCCACCGCATAGTCGCCTCCCTGCAGGGGAACTTCGAGGCGGGGCGTTCCGATTGCTACGGATTGGCCCTCCTTGAGCACTTCGTTGCCGGCTGTTCCGTCGTTGTCCCAGTCGATGTAGTGGGTGAGTTCGCGGATGTTGATGCCGGTTCCGAGGTTGTCGTATCGGCGAATGATGTGCTCCTTGATGTCAGCCAACTTTGAGGCAAGGAGTTGCTTGTCGTTTGTGAGGAGGTTAAGGGTTTCGTCTGAGAATCGTCCGTTGTTGGCAAATTCGGCGCTAAGCTTTGAAAGGTGTTCAGACAGTGCCGCTTCGCTGCGCTCCATTAGCAGGAGCGATGAGGTGGCAATCAGTGCTGCAGCTTCGTCGGTGCCTTCGGTGTAGGTGAAGGTCGTGGCGTCTTTGTTGCTCAGCGTGCCGAGTCCGAAGGCGTCGAGCAGTTCGCGTTGTGCTTGTTCGTTGGCTTTGTCGAACTTCATGCCGCTGGCGAGCAACTTTTTTGCTCGTGCGTAGTGCAGGTGGGTCAGGACGTTGATGTTGACGCTTGCGCTGTTTTGCAAATCGGCTATGGCTCGCAGGGTGATGGTGCTGCTCGAAGTGGTGCCCGTCACTTCGTTGAAGAAGTATCCGTTTGCGGCAAATTCGGCATAGGGTGATGTCAGTTCTTTGTTGCCGAAGGTGTATTTGCCGGCATTGTCGGTAATGGTCGTTGTGAACAGGCTGCCAAGGCTGTTCAGGCGCGAGTCGGTGGGTCTTAGGGATACTTCGGAGCCGATGATGAACGGACCTTTTTCTGCTTTACCTTGTATGTGGAATGTTTTGGGGTCGAATGGTTCTTCGGGCACTACAATGTCGGTCGTCTCCTTTTCGCTGCATGATGCGAAAGCTGCGCCGGCGAAGATGATGGGCAGGAAGTGTTTGTGGAAGTTCATGATTTTAATAGCTGTTTGGTTTGAGCATTTCGCACTTTGGGATGCTCATTTGAGTGAATAGGTCGAATGTGCGTTGTTCTTCTTCTACAATGCTATTTTGATAATTGCAAAAACATCTTCGTTCCGGCTTGTATGTTTCTTTTATGAGGTGGAGCGAAGATGTTTCTATGGTGTGTGTTTGGTTTTATCGATTTGCATGCTCGGCACTTTGGAGGGAGCGTGCATATGGTTTCTTTAGATGATGGTGATGCCGGCTTCTTCACAGAGCTTGAGTCCGAGGTCCTTGAGTTTGAACTTCTGAATCTTGCCACTGCCCGTCATGGGGAATTCCTTGACGAAGAAGATGTAGCGGGGAATCTTGTAGCGCGCAATTTTGCCGGTGCAGAACTCGCGCACGTCGAGGTCGGTCATCTCTACGCCTTCGTGCAAAATAATGAATGCCCCCACTTCCTCGCCATAGCGCTTTGAGGGAATGCCAGCTACTTGCACGTCCTTGATGCCTTCCATCTTGTAGAGGAACTCTTCAATCTCACGGGGATAGATATTTTCGCCACCGCGGATAATCATGTCCTTGATGCGCCCCGTGATGCGGAAGTTGCCGTCGGGATCTTTTACGCCGAGGTCGCCGGAATGGAGGAATCCGTTTTCGTCAATCACTTCGGCCGTAGCCTCGGGATTTTTATAATATCCCTTCATCGTGTTGTAACCGCGGTTACACATTTCGCCTTGTACACCAACGGGGCATTCTTCACCCGTTTCGGGGTCAAGCACTTTGACTTCGGTAAATTCAAATTCATGTCCGACGGTGGTGCAACGCACTTCAAAGGAATCGTCAATGCGGGTGTGGGTCATACCGGGCGATGCTTCGGTGAGTCCATACACGCTGGTGACGCGCATAAACATCTTTTCTTCCACCTGTCGCATGAGTTCGATGGGACAAAGCGAACCCGCCATGATGCCGGTGCGCAAACTTGACATATCGAACATGGGGAACATGGGGTGGTTCATTTCTGCAATGAACATGGTGGGCACACCATAAAGTGCTGTGCAGCGTTCTTTATGAATGGAGGCGAGCACGACGAGCGGATCGAAGCGTTCGACCATCACCTGCGTACAACCATGGGTGAGGCAGTTCATCGTGGCGAGCACCACGCCGAAGCAGTGGAAAAGTGGGACGCAGATGCAGAGTTTGTCGTCGGCGGTAAACTTCATGTGTTCGCCCGTAAGATAACCATTGTTGCTGATGCTGTGGTGCGTGAGCATGACGCCCTTGGGGAAACCTGTTGTACCCGAAGTGTATTGCATGTTGACCACATCGTAGCACGACACTTTCTGCTTTGCTACGGCAAGTTCTTCATCATCGACATTGCTACCGAGGAGGAGGATTTCTGCGGTGTTGTACATGCCGCGATACTTTTCCTGCCCAATGTAGATAACATTCTTCATCTGCGGTAGCGTTTTACTCTTGAGGTAACCGCGCTGGCAGGTGCGGAGTTCGGGAAGAATATCGTAAACCATATTCACGAAGTCTTCACTTCCGCGGTCGCCATTGACAATGCAGAGCGTATGCATGTCGGAATTCTGACATACGTATTCCAGTTCCGCACGCTTATAGTTAGTGTTTACCGTTACGGCCACGGCACCAATCTTGGCACACGCATAAAGGAAGGTCAACCAATCGGGCACATTTCCCGCCCAGATGCCGACGTGTGTGCCTTTCTCCACACCGATGGAGAGCAGACCCTTTGCCATGTTGTCAACGCGCTCATTAAACTGCTTCCAGGTGAAGCGCAAGTTGCGGTCGGAGTAAACAATATATTCTTTATCTGGCGTAGTGGCAGCCCAATGCTCCACCCATTCGCCAAGCGTTCTGTTAAAGAGTTGCATGTTGGTTAGAGTACAGAGTACAAATTTCAGAGTACAACTGTTGTTAGATTACAAAGTATGGATTAAAGAGTTTCATTTTCAGATTACAGTGTACAAATGCTGTAGCAGTAATCACCACAAGGAAGTTGTACTCTGTAATCTGTTATCTGTACTCTAAATAGGCGTATATACCACCGCCAAAATCTTAGCAGCCTGTCCCTCAAATCCATGAACGTGGTGGGGAACGATGCAGTCGTAATAAATAGTGTCGCCAGCCTCAATAACATATTTCTTTTTGCCGTGCGCCACTTCCACCGTGCCTTCCATTACGAAGATAAACTCTTCGCCTTCGTGTGAAGAAAGGACATAGTCAAGGTTTTCTGTATTATCAATATCGATAATAAAGGGTTCCATGTGGCGGTCAGCCTTAGACTTTGAGAGCGCTCGGTAGTGCATGTGCGTACGAGCATCCATGGAGTTGTTGGAGAAACTGATGGTGTCGCTCGTTTCCTGCTTGCGACACACTACAGCACCATGGTCGTCCTGGTCGTCCAAGAATGTGCCGAGGCGCACACCCAATGCGCGAGCAATCTTAATCAGCGGTGCCAATGAGGGAATGTCAATATTATCTTCAATACGCGCAATCTGTTCTTCTGCCAACCCTGTGCGCTCAGCGAGTTCTGCCACACTGATTTCGCGAGTTTCACGAAGCGCCTTAATCTTTGCGCCAACAATCTTTGTGCTATCCATGTGTAGAATAATTTTTGTGTTTGTTGTTTTTAGACTCGCAAAAGTACAATAAAAAATGAATGAGTGCTTGTTTTTATTCGAAAAAATGTGAGTCAGCTCTTTTCTATTTTCAATTTAAAGTATGCGAGGTGTATGTTCGTTCGGCGGGGGTAATTGGTTTGATATAAGGAATGAGGGTGATAAAATTCTTATGTTTTATTTAGCTAAGTCGATATACTGGATATAGGTCTCAAGGTCTTTGTCGCCACGTCCCGAAAGTGTCAGTACAACGATGTCTTCGGGTTTGAAATCTATCTTTTTGAGGGCTGCAAGTGCATGAGCCGATTCGAGTGCCGGAAGGATTCCTTCGAGTTTATTGACTTCGTAGGCTGCGCGCAGTGCTTCTTCGTCGGTAATGGCAATGACGTCGGCTCTTCCTGATGCTACGAGGTGGGCTGGTAATGGACCAACACCGGGATAGTCGAGTCCTGCTGAAATACTGTAGGCTCCGAGGCAAGTGCCGTTTTCGTCTGTGAGCACTAATGTGTTAGCTCCATGGAGTACGCACTCTTTTCCGCAACTGAGCGAGGCTGCTGTTTGTCCTGATTCGATACCGCGTCCTGCAGCTTCAACCAAAACGAGGCGCACACTGAGGTCGTTTAAGAAATGGCTGAAACTTCCAGTAGCATTGCTTCCTCCGCCGATGCAGGCAATAACGTAGTCGGGGAGTTCCTTTCCCTCTTTTGTGAGGAGTTGTTGGCGCATTTCTTCACTAATAATACTTTGGAAACGCATTACCATGTCGGGAAATGGGTGAGGACCTACTGCTGAGCCCAAAAGGTAATAGGTGTCTTCAGGATGTTGACTCCATTCTCTTAATGCTGCGTCAACCGCGTTTTCAAGCGTTCCGCTACCTTCTGTGACGGAGACGATGCGTGCTCCAAGGAGTTTCATCTTCTGTACATTTGAATGCTGGCGTACAATGTCCTCCGCTCCCATGAAGATGGTACAGTCTAAATTGAGTAAGGCACATGCTGTGGCGGTTGCAACTCCGTGTTGTCCGGCTCCTGTCTCGGCAACAATGCGGCGTGCACCTCGGCGTTTGGCCATAAGTGCTTGTCCGATGGCATTATTAATTTTGTGAGCGCCTGTGTGATTGAGGTCTTCGCGCTTTAGATAGATGGTGCAGCCGTACATTTGGCTGAGCTTTTCTGAGCGATAAAGGGGAGTAGGACGTCCTACATAATCGTGCAATAGTTCGCGAAATTCCTGTTGAAAGTCTGCGTCGTTGATATATTTTAGGTAATCTGCGGCTAATTGCTTCGTGCAATTCATGAGTTGTTCTGAAACAAAGGCGCCTCCAAAATTACCATAATAGCCTTGTTCTGAAATTTCAAAGTTAGTTGTTTGTGTTTTCATAGTCGTTTTAATTTTGTGTTGATAGTGATTTTAATAAAAGAAACGAAAACGAGCACCCACATCGTAAGTATGATGGAGTGCCCGCTTTAAAAAATAGATATGCGAACATGAGTAAAATAAACAATCGCTCCCTTCCTTACGCTATGTTATTGAGTTAGGAAGTGACGCCACCAATTATTATGTAAATTGTTTCTTCTCATGTGTGTGTGCAAAAATAATTTTGTTTACGTTTGCAAAAATAGATGCCTTTTATCATATAACCAAGTTTTTCCTTAATTTTTTTGAAAAATAATGA
>JAFOWI010000211.1 GCA_017425985.1 Bacteroidaceae bacterium
ATTCGGCTTGATCCCCGGGCTTGAAAACGCGGAATTTTACCGTTACGGTGTTATGCACCGTAACACCTACCTCAACTCTCCCAAGCTTTTGAACGCTGATTATTCGCTTCGAAACAAAAAAGGCCTGTTTTTTGCAGCTTCGATTCCGGCGCTACAAGGTAAAAGGTCGAAAAGTTTAGATGCGCTAATCTGTTGTGTATTAACTTTGCAGGAGCAATTTTCAGCAGGAGCGTGTCAATAAGCGTGTGCGTCCCGGGGCGTAGCTCGGCGCGCGTTGTTCGAAGGTGCTGTTTACTCATTATTTTATTAACCCTAAAAACTTTTTTTATCTATGCAAAATTCAAATCAGTCCAAGAAGCCCAATGCAATCGGTGTGGTAATTCAGATTTTGATTGCTATTCTCAACGCGCTCGCTTCGATGTTTGGTTCTACGGCCAAGGTTATTGGCGTGGCGCTGGGTAGGTAAACAAAACAACCGTGGTGTCCTGCGTGCAGGATGCCACGGTTGTCGTGATTGATGAATGCTTATTCAGCCTTTCCTTCGAGCAGTGATGCGGGAAGCATGATGATGGTCGAGCAATTGTTTTGCTTGAGCAGATACTTCTTGATGAACTTCACGATGTCCTTTGAAGTGACGCCGTTAGCGTAGGCTTCGAAGTCAGTGTGGAGGTCTTTGCCCCAAGCTGTTTTGGCAATGATGAGTTGCTGCCAGTATTCGTTCTTCGTTTGGTTGTCGCCGTAGTTCTTGACGTTGTACTTCTTCACCTTGTCGAGTTCTTCGTCGGTCACACCGTTCTTGGCCATTTCTTCAATGCCCACCTTCATGAGGAGGAGCACAGAGTCGCACTTTTCGGGAGTGAAGGGACATACGACTTGCGTGATGAATTCTTCGTCAATGCCGTAGTTGAGCTCGGCTGCAACGCTTACGCTGTAAGAGAGGCCGCCGTCTTCGCGGATTGACTTGAGGTAGCGCTGGTCGAGGATGGCGCCGAATGTGTTGACGATGAGTTCGTCCTTAAGCGTGTGCTTAGCTTTGCCGTGCCATGCTTGAATGAGGTAAGCCTGGGGCGTTTCCATTGTGCGGTGGAAGCGGTTTTCAACCACGCCCTTGCGCATATCGATACCGAGGTCCTTCATCTTTTCGCGCTTAGCCATTGCAGGGAGCGAAGCAATGTAAGTTTCGGCATAGAGGCGGAGTGAGTCGGGGTTGATAGCACCGGTGAAGTAGAAGTCGAAGTCGCCTGCGCTCTGGAAGCGTTCGCTGTAGATGCGCTTGATTTCGTCGTAGCTCACACCATCGAGGTCCTTCAAGCCTACGCTGCTCTTGCGTGGTTCGCCGGGATAGAGCGTTGAAGAAATAGAGTCGCTGAAGGCCTTCATAGGTTGCTTTTCAGCATTAGCGAGGCTTGTGCGGAGCGAGCTGATAAAGTTGTTGTAAGCATCAACGTCGTTAGCGGGTGCGCAGAATGCGAGGTGGATGAGTTCGAAGAGCGTGCGCATGTCCTTAGGTGTAGCGTTACCGCCAAGGCTTTCAACGTTTTCGCCCAATGATACGCTCACGCGCGCTTGCTTGCCGGCAAGCTTTTTCTGGAGTTCGGTGTATGTGAAGTTGCCACGACCTACGCTGCTCATTACCTGCGAGAGGAGCTTAGCGTTGACAACGTCGGCGTCATTCACGTAAGCCATACCACCAATACTGCGGGCTGACATGAGCACCTGTGCGTCGTTGAAGTCCGTAGTGCGGAAGTAAATGTTCGCACCGTTTGAGAGCGTCCACTTAGTGTAGCCGAAGTCCGCCTTTTCTTCCTTCACCACCTTGCCCTTTGCGGGGAGCTGAGCGATGAGGGGCTCGTCCTTCACGTTGTCCACGTAGGGAGTGAGTTCGGCAGCCTTGCCTGCTTCGACGGCAGCCTTGATGGCTTCAACGGTAGGCACAACGACGCCTTCCTTTTCGGGATACATGGCGAGGAGGATGAAGTTAGTGTCCACCTTTGCCTGCAACTGCGCCATATACTGAGAGTAAACGTCGCTGGGAAGGCCTTCTGTGAGCTGCTTCCAGATGGGGAATTCCATTTCGATGTCCATAGCCGACGTGTTGTCGAGGAAGTGGCGCACGTACTGCTGCACGTAGTAGTTGTTGTCCTGCTTAGTGCGGTTGTCGTAGAGGCGCTCGATGCCGTTGATGAGCTGTTCCTTGGCGCGGAAGGCTTCAGAGCCGGTGAAGCCGAAGCGCACGGCGCGTTCTACTTCAGCAATGGCCTGCTTCACGGCTTCGGCGTCCTGTCCGGGCTTGGGAAGCACGGTGAGGTTGAGCGCATCCTTAGTCTTAGCGAGCAAGAAGTTGCCGTAGCTTACGCCGGCATAGAGGAAGTTGCATTCGGGCTTGAGCGAAAGCTCTTCGAGGCGCGCGTCAAGCATTTTGCACACCATGCTCTGGAAGAGGCTTGAGATGAGTTCAGCCTGCGTGTTGCGCATTTCGAGGGGAAGGATGTCCTGCTTGAAGTAGATGCTCACGATGCCCTGAGCCATTTCCTTGTCCTTGTCGATGACGTAGATAGGTTCGTAGTTGTCGGGCACGGGATAGAATTCGTAGGGCGCGGGATTTTCGGGCATCTTGATTCCGGCAAAGAGGTCCTTAATCTTGGCTTCGATTTCGTCCACATTGATGTCGCCCACGATGACAAGACCCTGGAGGTCGGGGCGATACCACTTGTGGTAGTACTGGCGAAGTTCGTCGTACTTGAAGTTTTCAATCACTTCCATCGTACCGATGGGGAGGCGGTAGCCATAGCGGCTTCCGGGGTAGAGCTTAGGAAGGTTGCGCTCGATGATACGCATGTTGGCAGAGCTGCGCATGCGCCATTCTTCCTTGATAACGCCGCGCTCCTTGTCGATTTCTTCTTCGAGGAGGAGCAAACCGTTTGCCCAGTCCTGAAGGATGAACATGACACTGTCAACATTTTCGGGCGTCACGGGTACGTCGTCGATGTTATAGACGGTTTCGTCCGATGCTGTGTAGGCATTGAGGTTCACACCAAACTTCACACCGATGCTTTCGCAATACTTCACGAGGTCGTCGCTACCGGGGAAGTGGTTAGAGCCGTTGAAGCACATGTGTTCGAGGAAGTGTGCCAAACCTCGCTGGCTGTCTTCTTCCTGAACGGCACCCACCTTCTGAGCAATGTAGAAGTTGGCAAGGCCCTTTTGCTTCGCATTGTGGCGAATGTAGTAAGTAAGTCCGTTGTCCAAGCGGCCGTAGCGCACATTGGGGTCGAGAGGCAGTTGCTGCATGGGCATTTGTGCTACCATGGGGAGCATAAACAGCATTGCGAGCAACAGGCCGAAGGTTCTGAATTTCTTCATAGCTGTAAATTATATTGAATGTTTGATATAGTTTCGCTGAATTTGAAACTGAAAAATTGCTGCAAAGTTATATATTTATAAATATGTAGGGCGGTGAAAACTTATTTTTTTCAAAAAAAGAGAATCTCTTTAAATATTTTTCACATATTTCGGAATAAAATCGTATGTTTGCACTTGGCATTGACGAAGTCCGCTGTTTTTCTGCGCACGGCCTGAGTAAGGGTTGAAAGTGTTGAGGCGGCGATTTGGGAGGCAAATCGTGAGCCGCCCGAAGTCCGACTTTTTTGTCGATGTCGCAAATCAATAAGGCACTATCTAAAACTTAAAATCAAATCATGTCTGTTTCATCAAACGTAGCTGCGATTCGTCACTGGCTTAATCTTGAAAATATCGATGCGTTCATTATTCCCTCGTCGGATCCTCATAATAGTGAATACACTCCCGAGCACTGGAAGGTGAGAGAGTGGGCCACCGGATTTACCGGGTCGGCCGGCGTGGCGGTGATCACCAAGAGCGATGCTGCGATGTGGACGGACTCGCGCTATTTCATTCAGGCCGAGCAGCAACTTGCAAACACGCCCTACAAACTCATGAAGGAAGGCGAAGCGGGTGTGCCTACGCTCGTCGAATGGTTGGAATCGAAACTCGATAAGAACGACCGCGTGGCTTTCGTGGGCGAGATGGTGAGCATTCAGCAGTTTCAGGATTGGATAGAGCAGTCGAGTCTCGAGTTTTTCTCCGTCGAAGACCCTTTTGGTTACCTGTGGCGCGAGCGTCCGCGCGATGTTTGTGCTCCGTTGCGCATCCATTTGGTGGACAGAGCGGGCGAAACGGTGGCTTCGAAGCTGGAGCGCATACGCAAAGCGTTTAACAACGAAGCCGCAACTTATCTCTTGTTGAGCGACCTCTCGGAAATTGCCTGGACGCTCAATCTTCGCGGCAACGATGTGCCTTACAATCCCTTCTTCCTCAGTTATCTCCTCATTTACGACGAGGGTTGCATCCTCTTTGTCGATATGCGAAAGATGACGCCCGAGGTGAACGAATATTTGCTTGCAAACAACATCAAGGTGCGCGACTATAAGGGCATCAAGCATTTCATTGCGGGCCACAAGGACGACGCTCAATACTATGTGCTCCCCACTTCGGTGAACTACGACCTTGTGCATTATTGCGAAAGCCTGGGTGTGGACTACGACGTGTTCGAGTCGCCCATCTCCGAACTTCGAAAGGTGAAGAATCCTACGGAGCAGAGCGGCTTCCGCAAAGCTATGCAGAGCGATGGTTGCGTGTTGGTGAAGATGATGCGCTGGCTCGACGAAGAGATGAAGCGTAGCACCGTGACCGAAGTTGATGTGGCAAACAAGATACTGGAATTGCGCCAGGCTATGCCCGATTTCCGCGGCGAAGCCTTTGGTACGATTGCCGGATACGGAAGCAACGGTGCCATTGTGCACTACGAAGCCGAACCGGCTACGTGTGCAACGCTCCGCCCCAAGAGCTTTTTGCTCCTCGATACGGGGGCGCACTATCAGAGTGGCACGACCGACGTGTCGCGCACGATTCCCCTCGGACCTTTGACCGACGAAGAATGCAAAGTCTATACCCTTGTGCTGAAGGGCCACATTGCGCTGGCGCGTTGTGTGTTCCCCGAAGGGACGGTAGGGCTTGAACTCGACTTGGCCGCGCGTTATGCCATGTGGCAAGAGGGCTACGATTTTGGCCACGGCACGGGCCACGGCGTGGGAGCGCGTCTTTGCGTGCACGAAGGCCCCCAACAGATTCGTAAGAACGTGCGTCCTTGTACGCTCGTGCCTTTCGAAGCGGGTATGACCATTACGGACGAACCGGGCATTTACGTGGAAGGAAAATTCGGCGTGCGCATCGAAAATGTGTTGATGGTGCAGCCACATAGCACAACGCCCTATGGCACTTTCCTTGATTTTGAAAACCTTACGCTTTGCCCCATCGCAACGGCTCCCATCGTCAAGCACATGATGTCGCCCGAGGAAATCAAGTGGGTCAATGATTACAACGCCCGTGTTTGCGCAGAATTGATGCCGCTGCTCGATGATGCTGCCGACAAGCAATGGTTGAGCAAGGCTACTCAGGCTATCTGATGCGAGCGTAAGCTTCGGTTGTCGTAGTGCGAACGTTTTTCTGCCGGAATGCGTCCGGCGATAGCGGAGCGTGCGCTTCAGAGTAGTGATAAGTGGAGAGTTTTTAAAAAAGTAAGATAAGCATGCTTCGGGCCCGTAGAGATGTGCGACAAGGTCAAATCTCTGCGGGCCTGAATTGTTTCTTGTCGCGTCAGGATTAGCTTTGCGCATGCTCAAATCGCATTCGGGGGCATCGAAATCGCTTTCGGAGGTCATGGAATCACATTTGGAGGTATCGAAATCGGATTTTTGCCGCCGAGGGGCCGTTTTCGTTGCGTAAAAATCAGTCCTTGGACGCGTGAGAGCCGTTTTCCGGCTTATAAATCCGTTTTTCGGTGCGTCGGGCATGGTTTGGGGTGTGCAATGAGCGGTTGGAGTTCGTATAATGTACGGTTTGGCTCGTGCAATGTGCGATGATGTTGAAAATAAGTCCGTGTATTTAAGATTTTTTAAGATTGTCGTGGACTTTTTTAAAAAGAAAAACTGTTCGTTCTCAATAAAATGTCGTAATTTTGCAGTAATTTATGTGATAATGTGCCCTGCCCGCAACAAAGGTGGGGCGTGTGTCGTTTCGTATATGGTTAAGGGAAAGAAAAAGTTTTCTGTAAAATTCAATACCGTCACTTCTTGCATCAGTACGGCAATGGTGCTCATTCTTTTGGGCAGTGCAACGTTTTTCTTGATGTTGGCAAATAATTTTGGCAAGGAGTTGCGTAGCAATTTCACGGTTGAAGTTTTGCTCGACGATAAGATTAAGGAACAGGAGCGCACCTCGCTTGAGGCAAAGCTTGCGCTGCTTCCTTATGTTGATAGTGTGCATTATATTTCAAAGGAGGAAGGCTCTGCGGAGTTGGCCAAAGCGCTGGATGGCGGGCCGCAAGAATTTTTGGGCTACAACCCCATCCCGGCGGAGTTTGAGCTATTTTTGAAAAGCGACTTTGCTAACGAGGACAGCCTGCTGCGCTACGTGCCCGACCTCTACAATCAGTCGCACGTAGTCGATGTGATTTATCCGAAGGATGCACTCTCGTTCATCGACCGCGTCATTCCGCGCGTCGGACTCGTGTTGCTCAGCGTGGCTGTGCTGCTGGCGTTCATCTCCTTCTCACTTATTCACAACACGATGCGTATGAGCATCTACGCTCATCGCTTGTCTATCCGCACAATGAAGCTTGTAGGCGCGCGTTGGAGCTACATTCGTCGCCCCTTCTTGTTCCGAGCTGCCTGCATCGGGCTGTTTGCTGCAATTTTTGCCGACTTCTTGTTGAGTATCGGCATTTATGCGATGCTGAACCTCGATACTTATATGTCAACGCTCATTACGTCGGATGTTATCTACTGCACACTTGGCATAGGCGTGGTTTGCGGATTGACGTTGACGGTGGTGTGTGCTTATGTGTCGGTC
Organism: Bacteroidaceae bacterium; assembly: GCA_017425985.1. Taxonomy (GTDB): domain Bacteria; phylum Bacteroidota; class Bacteroidia; order Bacteroidales; family Bacteroidaceae; genus Alloprevotella. The sequence goes on from JAFOWI010000211.1 coordinate 6,928, forward strand.
AACAAATTCTTGAAAATGTCGGCCGCCGAGATGTTCCTGAAGTAAGTGTCCGGTAACCTTGAAAATGGTGTTATAAACTCAGATTCGGGGTGAGCAATTCCGGGTTTTGGCTTCATCAGGTGTGATAAAAACTTGAATATATTGAACTTAACAGAATTTTCATAAGATATGAAACACGTATTTGCGTTTTCCAAAATTAATTTCGTGCTCCTTGCCGTAGGGATGCTCATTGTTGTAGCAGGTCTCTTGTTGATGTCGGGCGGAGGAACAACGGTCGAACAGTTCGACCCCGAGATTTTCAATGCTCGCCGCATCAAGGTGGCGCCTATGGTCACATTCTTTGGCTACCTCTTCATTGTTGTAGCCATCCTCTATCGCAAAAAAGCTACAGCTGCTGAGAAATGCGAAAAAATGTCAGATATCAACGAATAAACATTTTATATTATGGATTGGATAGAAGCTCTCCTCTTAGGTTTAGTGCAGGGACTCACAGAGTACCTTCCTGTCAGCAGTAGCGGACACCTTGCTATTGGTTCGGAATTGCTTGGCATTAACGCTACCGAAAGCATGATGTTCACGGTGGCTGTTCACGTAGCAACAGTATTGAGTACGCTCGTAATTTTGGGCCACGAAATTTGGAAAATAGCCGTTGGTGCGCTCCATTCGCCCGTAAATGGCGCTCTTAATGAGGACCAGAAATATGTGCTCAACATCCTTGTTTCGATGATACCCATCGGCATTGTCGGCGTGTTCTTCAAAGACGAAGTCGAAGCCATCTTCGGCTCAGGTTTGTTGGTGGTTGGTAGCTGCTTGTTGCTCACGGCCTTGCTTTTGTCGTACTCCTATTTCTCTAAGCCCAAACTGAAGGACAGCATCTCGCTTCGCGACGCGTTTATCATTGGTCTTTCTCAGGCTTTGGCGGTGCTCCCCGGTTTGAGCCGCTCGGGCACAACGATTGCAACGGGCCTTATTCTTGGTAACAAGAAGGAAAACATGGCTCAGTTCTCATTCCTCATGGTTATCCCTCCCATCCTTGGCGAAGCATTGCTCGATTGCTACAAGGCTTACAAGGAAGGAATCGATGCTGCCTTTGGCGGATGTGATGCAACGGCGCTTATCGTGGGTTTCTTTGCTGCTTTCATTTCAGGATGCGTTGCTTGCAAGTGGATGATCAACATCGTTCGTCGCGGCAAGCTCATCTATTTTGCTATTTACTGCCTCATCGTAGGTATCATCACAATCGTTAGCTCGCTTTAAACAGTAGCGGCGTTTACGACAACACTGTTTTTTACGAAATACGAAATGTCTGATATTTTTCAGCAAGGCCAGGTCCTTGCATTCGATAAACCCCTGACATGGACCTCGTTCAACCTCGTGGCAAAGGTGCGATGGATGATTTCCAAGCACATTGGCGCAAAGCTTAAAGTCGGACATGCCGGTACGCTCGACCCTCTCGCTACGGGAGTGCTCATCATCTGTACGGGCAAGGCTACCAAGCAAATCGACCAGCTCCAGGCAGGCGTGAAGGAGTATGTCGCTACGCTAAAGCTGGGTGCGACGACGCCAAGCTTTGACCTTGAAAAAGAAATCGACGCGGTTTACCCCACCGACCACATCACTCGTGCGATGATCGACGACGTCCTGCGCTCGTTCGTGGGCGAAATCATGCAGGTGCCGCCTGTTTTTTCCGCGGTCAAGGTGGATGGTAAGCGAGCTTACGACCTTGCGCGCAAAGGTAAGGACGTTGAGCTCAAGGCAAAGCCGCTTCGCATCGACGAAATCGAATGTCTGAGCTACGACCCTGCGCTCCAGGAACTCACCATTCGCGTAGTATGTTCTAAGGGTACGTATATCCGTGCCTTGGCGCGCGATATTGGCGAGGCGCTCCAATCGGGTGCTCACCTCACGGCACTTCGGCGCATACGTGTAGGCGATTTTACGCTCGACAAGTGTTTTGCCAGCATCGAGGAATTTGAGCAATTTCTTGCAAACCAACCATTGTCATCACAACATTCTGCAAACTCATAAATATGAAACTCTCAGAATTTAAATACAAGCTTCCTCAGGATAAGATAGCGTCTTATCCGGCACGTTTCCGCGATGAAAGTCGCATGTTGGTGCTTCATCGTAAATCGGGCGAGATTGAGCATAAAATGTTCAAGGACATTATCTCCTACTTCAACCCCCACGACCTCTTTGTTTTCAACAATACGAAGGTTTTCCCCGCTCGTCTGTATGGCAACAAGGAAAAAACGGGTGCGCTCATCGAAGTATTCTTGCTTCGCGAACTCAATCCCGACCTCTTCCTTTGGGATGTGCTTGTCGATCCCGCACGTAAGATTCGTATCGGCAACAAGCTTTACTTTGGCGAGGACAATTCGATTGTGGCGGAAGTCATTGACAACACCACAAGCCGCGGTCGTACGCTCCGCTTCCTCTACGAAGGCGACCACGATGAATTTAAGCGCCAGCTCTATGCACTCGGCGAAGCGCCCATCCCTCGTTTTGTAGGTCGTGGTAGTGAACCCGACGACCTCGAACGCTTCCAGTGTATTTTTGCTGAGCACGAAGGTGCCGTGACCGCTCCTACTGCCGGACTCCACTTCTCTCGCGAGATGATGAAGCGCATGGAAATCTTCGATATCGAAAAGACGTTTGTCACCCTCCATTGCGGGCTTGGCAACTTCCGCGATACGGACGTTGAAGACCTCACGAAGCACAAAATCGACTCAGAGCAGATGTTCGTGGGCAAGGAATGTTGCGATATGGTCAACCGTGCTAAGGAGGAGGGCCGCAATATCCTCGCCGTAGGCACTACTGTGCAGCGTGCGCTCGAAGCTTGCGTGGGTCCCGACGAACGTATTAAGGAATTCAGCGGATGGACCAACAAGTTTATCTTCCCTCCCTACGACTTCACCGTAGCCAATGCGATGCTTGTCAACTTCCACCTCCCCTACTCCACACTTCTGATGCTGACAGCCGCCTTTGGTGGTTACGAAAATACGATGAAGGCTTACGAAGTGGCACTTGCCGGCGAATACCGCTTTGGTGTTTATGGCGACTGCATGCTTATTGTCGATTAATCCGCACTGCATGATGTTGATACTTTCCCTTGGCTCAAACTTAGGCGACAGGGAGCAGCTGATGCAGGCTGCCATAAGAGCACTCAAGGAGCAAGTGGGCACGCTTCTTGAGTGCTCTTCGTTTTACGCCACGGAGCCTGTGGGTTTCGTGTCAGAGCATCCGTTTCTCAACGCCGTTGTAGCGATGACCACCGACCTTTCGCCGCGCGAAGTGCTCGCCGTGACGCAGCAGATTGAGCGCCGGCTGGGGCGCACACAGAAGAGCGTGGCGGGCCGGCACTTTGACCGCTGCATCGACATTGATATCCTTGCACTCGACGACATTGTGCTCCAAACGTCAGACCTCGTGCTGCCCCACCCTCGCTTACACGAGCGCCGCTTTGTGCTCGAACCGCTTTGCGAAATTCTGCCCACGTTGCCCCATCCGTTATTCAAAAAAACTTACCAACAACTCCTAACAATGTTAAACATCGGAACCATTCGCCACGAGCAAGTGGCTACGCCGGCATTGCTCGATGCGCTTAACCACTTGCTGCCCCAACTCTCGTCGTCGGCAAAGCCGCTGACCATTGACGCGCTCAATAGCTTGTTGGCGTGCCCCACTACTAAACTCTATACGCTCAGCGATGAGCAGGGAGCCGTTCAGGCTACCGCCACCCTCTCCTTCCAGCAGTTACTCACGGGCACAAAGGCATGGGTTGAAGACGTCGTTGTCGATGAGGCTGCGCGCGGCAGAGGCTATGCGCGCCAGCTGTTACGCCACTTGGAGCGCGAAGCGATTGCTGCCGGAGCCAAGTCGCTCAATCTCACGTCGCGCCCGTCGCGCGTTGCTGCCAATGCCCTTTATCAGAGCGAGGGCTACGAAGTGCGTGCTACCAACGTTTACCGCAAACCTATCAAGTAGGCTTACCATATTGCGGCGCTCAGCGGACGTAAAGCGTATTTTCTCTGTGCCGGAGGTTCTGAATTTGGTAAAAAAGTTGTAATTTTGCAACCAAATTTTAAAAACACTCAACATTACATGGCATTACAATGTGGCATCGTGGGCTTACCTAACGTAGGCAAGTCAACGCTCTTCAACTGCTTGAGCAACGCAAAGGCTCAGTCCGCTAATTTCCCTTTCTGCACCATCGAACCCAACGTTGGTGTCATCACTGTGCCCGACGAACGTCTCACTAAATTGGCTGAGCTAATCAATCCTCAGCGCATTGTGCCAACAACCGTTGAGATTGTTGACATTGCAGGGCTTGTGAAGGGAGCTTCCAAGGGCGAAGGTCTCGGCAACCAGTTCCTCGGCAATATTCGCGAAACCGACGCTATCATTCACGTGCTTCGCTGCTTCGACAACGATAATGTTGTTCACGTTGATGGCTCTGTTGATCCCGTTCGCGACAAGGAAATCATCGATACAGAGCTTCAACTCAAGGACCTCGACACGGTGGAAAATCGCATCAAGCGTGTTGAGAAAATTGCAAAGGTTGGTGGCGACAAGCAGGCAAAGCTCGAATACGACGTGTTGATGGCCATTCGTGCAGCATTGCTCGAAGGCAAGAGCGCACGCACCGTGACGTTCGACACAAAGGACGAAGAGCAGGCTGCGCGCAACCTCTTCCTCCTCACGTCAAAACCCGTGCTCTATTGCTGCAATGTGGACGAAGCTTCAGCAGCGACCGGCAACGAATACGTTGAACGCGTGCGCGAAGCCGTGAAGGATGAGCATGCCGAAATCCTTGTTGTAGCAGCGCAGACCGAAGCCGACATTGCAGAGCTTGAGACTTATGAAGAGCGCCAAATGTTCCTTCAGGACGTAGGCCTTGAAGAATCTGGTTGCAACCGCCTTATCAAGGCTGCCTACAAGATGCTTGAGCTCGAAACCTATATTACGGCAGGCGTACAGGAAGTGCGCGCTTGGACATTCCGTCGCGGCTGGAAGGCGCCCCAATGTGCCGGAGTAATCCACACAGACTTTGAAAAGGGCTTCATCCGTGCTGAAGTCATCAAGTTCGACGATTTTATTAACCTCGGTTCGGAGGCAGCCGTAAAGGAGGCCGGACTTATGCGCGTTGAAGGCAAGGAATATGTCGTTCAGGATGGCGATATTATGCACTTCCGATTCAATGTTTAGGCGTTTATTAAGCGCTATTATAGTTATTTATTTTATAAAGTTCACCCAAGACTTGTGAGTGATTCGCAGGTCTTGGGATTTTTTATATACATATGTGTGGGCCGTTCGCATTTTTTAGTGTTGAGGTTTTGTTATTTATGCTCCGAACTTTATTTTTGGCATTATTAGTGGTATTGCACGGCGCATAGCTTCTGAATGGTGTCGTCCAAATCGCGCGCGGTTGTACCTATAAATGGGGATATAATTATATTGTTCAATATGGCATGAAGGGCCAATGAGTACTAAGCTCGGGGCAAGCGACTCAGGAGCGGCGCCCTGGGTTTTGAGTTTTGTGGTCTTTCAGGCCGTGGTTTAGCGCACCGAATTTAAGAACACAATTTTTGATTTCACACAGAAATGAATTTAATTTCACACAGACTTCACAGAACTCACAGAACCGTTCGGTGCATTTCATCGTACCAACATCCCGCAAGGTGTAGGGGCCACTTTATGTCGGCCCGTCGCCCCGCGAGGGGCGAACCTGCACATCCCGCATGGCAAGCACGCGAAGCCTGCGCGCTTCTGTGAGTTCTGTAGTTTCTGTGTGAAAATAAAATTTCTGCGAGCAAACAGCCGAGCTTCGTAATCTCGTAATTCAAATTCCGCGAGCTAACGGCCGGACTATTTTTCATTACGCCGTTTCGGCGTGCGGGCCGACATAAAGTGGCCCCTACAGCATCCGCG
>JAFOWI010000212.1 GCA_017425985.1 Bacteroidaceae bacterium
AAAATGCTTCGCCGCGTGGAAATGCTGTTTCGGGACCCCCGAAAGTGCTTCGCCGCGTGGAAATGCTGTTTCGGGACCCCCGAAAGTGCTTCGCCACGTGGAAATATTAAGTTTTCAGCACAATCGGCAGTTTGATTTTAGAACGGAACATCCCCGCTTGGCGGAATAATGGGAAGGTCGGCAGGCGGAACTGCATCTTCAGGACTGTTTTGCATAAACGAAGCTCCGAGTTCTTCGCCCGGCAGGGGAATAAACTGGTCCTCATTTCGGTTCTGGAAGCGTGCAAAGTGCCCCTTGAAGTTCAAGAGTATGCTGCCGACCGCACCATTACGGTGCTTGGCGATGATGATTTCCGCCATGCCTCGCAGGTCGCGCCCATGCTCATCCTGATAGATGTGATAGTATTCGGGGCGGTGGATGAAGCACACCATATCGGCATCCTGCTCGATAGCTCCCGATTCTCGCAAGTCGCTAAGCTGCGGGCGCTTGTTCTGACCTTCGCGGCCTTCGACACCACGATTCAACTGCGAAAGAGCAAGGATTGGAATATTCAGTTCCTTCGCAAGCCCCTTGAGCGAACGCGAGATTGTTGACACTTCTTCCTGGCGGCTGCCATAGCTCATGCCCGAAGCGTTCATCAACTGAAGGTAGTCGATCATGATGAGCTTCACGCCATGTTCGCGCACCAATCTGCGTGCCTTCGTGCGCAGTTCGAATACAGAGAGCTGCGGCGTATCATCGACAAAGATGGGTTTTCCTTGCAAATGGCGCACACGGTTGTCCAAGCGCTGCCACTCGTCGGGCGTGAGCTGTCCGCTCTTAAGCTTCTCGGCATGAATCTCAGCCACATTCACAATCAAACGGTTGACCAACTGCACATTCGCCATTTCCAATGAAAAGAAAGCCACAGGTATGCTCTGGTCCACAGCAATGTTCTTTGCCATACTGAGCGCAAAAGCCGTCTTACCCATTGCCGGACGAGCTGCGAGAATCACGAGGTCGGAATTTTGCCAACCCGAAGTAATCTTGTCGAGTTCGGTAAATCCGGATGCAATGCCCGAAAGCCCATCGCTACAAGCCGCAGCCTTGCGCAGCATTTCGTAAGCCTCGCCAATGACGGGGTCGATCTGAGTATAATCCTTCTTGAGGTTCTGCTGCGAAATCTGGAAGAGTTGCCCTTCGGCTTCCTGCATCAGTTCGTCAATGTCCTGAGTGGCATCGAAAGCCTGTTCCTGAATTTCTCCGGTATATTTGATAAGCACGCGTGCAAGGTATTTCTGAGCAATGATGCGCGCATGATATTCGAGATGGGCAGCCGAAGTCACAAGCCCAGAAAGCTGCGTCACGTAGAACGGACCGCCCACTACGTCCAACACGCCCATACGATTCAATTCCTCCGTAACCGTCAGAATATCCATCGGCTTTTGGTCAAGGTTGAGCTTGCGTATAGCCTCATATATATATTGGTGGCGCGGCTCGTAAAAACTTTCGGGACTCAGGATTTCCGACACAAGCGAATAAGCATCCTTCTCTATGAGCAATGCCCCAAGCACCGTTTTCTCCAATTCGGGAGCTTGGGGTTGCAAATGTCCGCCCGGAAGCGTTTGCGGTGCCGATGATGCAGCACTTTTGCGCATCGTTTTCTTTTGTGGAGTTTGCATAAAACTAAATTTTAATTTTCAACAGAATCGTTAGGTACAAAAGTATAACACCCCATGTCAGGACGCTCCATGTTTCGGGGAATACCATTGCGGTCAAGAGGATAAGTCGTCGCCGTAACTTGCGCATCGGCACTGCCTACCGCAGCCGACTCAGGCGCAAGCCCGAAGGTAAAAATAAGTTTGTCAACATCAAAAGCCGGGGCGAAATTGTCGGCTCTGCTAACGCCCGAATCTCCATCATCCCAAACGCAATCACGGAGATTGGGACTTTCGTAAGCAGGCGTATTCAGCAAACAATGGTCGAAGCTGTAATTAAAAGCATCGTCCTTGTATCTGTCCGAAGATGCTCCCATGATTTCGTCCATCGCATAACCGGTAATAATGCTGTTCACAAAAGCAAGTTTTTCCAACGGATAGCGGAGGTCGCCCTCACAATTCGCAAAATTCAAGGCACTGCCGCGCATTGCAGAGAAGGGATAGAATTGCGCCAACGTGCAATGCACAAACTGATGATTGCCACCGCGCACCGTCACGCAATTGCCGCCGGCATTCGAAATCTGCGTATTTCCAACAAAGGAACTGCAAGCATAAAGGCTCAAGGCATCTGCCACAACATTGTGAACCACAGAATTTTCAAGTTGCAACTTGAGAGGTTCGAGACTCGAACTATCACAATAAACACCGTAAGTAGCGCTGTGAATATCTACAAAGTCCAGCTTATTCTCGAACGACGACGCGCGGAAACGAACTCCGCCCCACTGCCCCGAAATGCGGTCGTAGGGCTGGTCCTTGAACATATCATCCAGGCGATCGCCGCGGAATACGATGGGCGCATCAGCATTTCCACAAGCCACCAATCTGCCACGAACATCGACCGAAGCCTCTGCCGACATCATCAACACTACACCCGGCTCAATGGTAAGAGTTGCACCTGCTTCGACAACCAGACTATCGATGATATGGAAAGGCCGCTTCGCCGTAAACACCGTGTCGTGAGTAACAACAAGTCCGTTATAGGTTACGAACTCCTGACCAGCCACATGCAAATCAATCGCCTGCACTGCGCCACCCTGAAGGTAAAACAGCAACTGCGCATCGTAGCGAACCGGAGTGTCGCTATCAGTCGCAGGAGGCATGGCGTCCACAAAAATCGTAATGCTATCCTTCGCACGGAGTTCGAAGTCTGCAACGACTCCTTCCTCAACGTATGCACCATAAACATTTGCTCGAAACACTCCTTCGGCAGCCGACGTTAATTGTACATTAGCAACCTTTACATTCTTGTCCGTCGGATTATACACTCGGAAAGAATGAGTTACAGAGCGTTGTCCGGCAATGAGCGTATCAAAGTCCACACTATCGACCGAAAACGTCAAACAAGGCAGAGTGATGTCTGCAAACTCTTCATCCTCGATGCAAGCTGCAAACATCACTAATCCCAAAATTATGTACAACAAATTACGCATTCCTTACGATATTACTTCTTTAAATGCTGCAAAGGCGCCTGTCTGCGAACCGTCGTCTTAAGTTCTGTGCCCTTATGCTTCGGACGCCAAACGAAAATATCGTCCTTGCCTAACGGACGAACATAGTCGAACCATTCGAAATTCTCCAGACGCTTGTGCTCGCGAGGAGCCATTCCTAAAGCATAAAACTTGCCATCAGCAGGCGGAGTCCAGAGTTTGTCCAGCTTGCGTTGCTCCATAAACATGCGCAACTTGCTCGTCTCAAGATATACTTGATAAAGCACCAAACTATCCTTCTCCATCGGATAGAACACAACGCGAACATTGCCTTGCACCTGATTTTCTCGAATCTCGCCATTGTTGTAATAAGAGCGCATCTCGTGGCCACTGATTTGATTGAAATTCACTGAATCCACACGTTCTACCAACAAAGCCTGGCGACATACATAGACACTATCAAGCGTAGAGTCGTTAAAGAAAATATTAATTTCTTCGCCAAGTATTTGACGATTATCGCTCCAAATAATGGGGTCGCGATACATCTTCATAACTCGGTCGTTGCTCGTAAAGACCAAACTATCACACACCGCCTGCACATCCTTACGAAAAGCTCGGACATGAAAATAAGCATCAAGCTTGCGCCAAACAGAATCCGTCTCCATATTAAACGTATGAAGTTTAAGCGAATCTGCATGAACATACAATGTGTCAGGGCCATTTGAATAATCCATCACAACCGCAGAGTCCGTACAAAGCGCTTCGCCCGTCAGTTCATTATACCATACATAATGACCTGCCATCATGTTCTTATTCAGTTTGTCATGATAGTCAATGTTTCCATAAGCCATCATGTCGCCTTCCTTTTTGTAATAATACAGGCTGTCGCCCGTCATCACCTTGTCGTCCGAAAGCAAAACAGAGCGGTCGTAAAGTCGCGCAATTTCAGAATCGGTATTGTAGAAACCGTTTTGCGTACGGATAAGGCTGCGTCCACTTTCAATAATTGAAGGACCGACGACGTGCGCCCACTTTGTTTCGGTATGATAATTAAGCGTATCGCTGTTCACGGTGAGCTTAGGATTCGTAAGCGTCACACCGTAAAAGAAGTTTGCTTCCTTCGTTTTTACCAAATATTCGCCCCAATCCGAAGTCAATTTGTTGTCACCATCAACAAGCGTGCCACCTTCAAAGAAATATCCGATACTGTCAATACGGTCGTAATTCAAACTATCAGTATAAAGTTTCTGCGTATTATGTGTAAGCACAACATTATTACGCATCTGCGCCAGCATCGCTTCTCCGTCATAATAAAGCGAATCGCCCTCCAACGTCAAAGTATCGCCTTGGTGCATGCTCACGCGCCCCATCGCTTCGAACGAATTGGTGCGAATGTAGTAAACAGCACTATCACAATACATCAACATCCCTGCATGACTAAACACTACATTTCCGCTCAAACGATGCGCTCCCGGATAAAGATAATCGTTGAAATTCCAGTTGTCCGCATGCTTCAATATGATTTTACGCGTATCGTCGGCTTCTTGCTGTTCTGCCTGCGCCTTGGTTGCAGCAAACGCAAAAGTTTGGGCAATGCTTGCCATGATAAAAAGCAGCCCTGCCCAAACTAATTTTGTATTATTAAATAACTTTGTCAACATGAATTGATAAAGAATTATCCAATTTTGAGATAAGCTAAAAAGATAAGTTACTTACTCCAATCAGGATACTTAAAATTACAATTACGCCACTCAGGATTAATGCGCACATAAGTTGAACGCTGCTTCTCCTTTATCCACGTTTCCAACTTCACAGCACGTCGTTCTTGAAGAACAACATCCTTAAGCACCTGATAATCTTCCGTCAATGTTGCACGATGAGCTTCGACTCTTGATTTCAACTTGACAATCGCGCAAATTTCTTTTCCTTGGTCGGTGGTGTAAACAAATGCTTTTGAAATCTCGCCTACACTGAGGTTTTCAACTTGTCGTGCAATTTCTGCTGGAAGTTCTTTCATCACAAATTTAGAAGTGATTTCCTGCGTTTCGCGATCGAAGTTCACCATCAAGCCCTTATTATTACGGGTGTCCTTATCGTCGGAAAGTGCCAACACTGCATCTTCGAATGCAAAAAGTCCTTTTTTAATGTCAGCAGCAATCGAATCAAGGCGCGCCAGTTCCTTTACGTAAACACTGTCCTCAATTTCGGGTTTCAACAAGATGTGGCGTAGATTGGCTTTATCGCCTTTCTTGTCAATCAGCTGAATGATGTGAAAACCAAACTCTGTGCGCACAATTTTAGAAACCTTCTTCGGGTCGTTGAGTGCAAAGGCCACATTCGAGAATTCAGGCACAAACTGATTGCGTCCGCTATAGCCTAACTCTCCGCCTAAACGAGCCGAATTGGGGTCCTGCGAGTAAATCTTTGCCAAATTCGAGAAATCGGCTTCGCCTTCGTTCACACGACGTGCCAACTCGCGCAAACGTTCTTCTATACGCACGATTTCAGCACGAGTAGGCTGAGGTTGGGCAGTAATTACCTGAACTTCGACCATTGTTGGAATCAACGGAAGAGAATCTTCGGGCATATCCTTGAAATATGCACGCACCTCAGCAGGTGTCACCTTAAGGTTACGCGTCAAGGAAGCCTGCACTTGTTCCATCATGTTTTGCTGACGCATGTTTTTAGCCAACTTCTCCTTGATTTGAGGAAGTGTTAAGCTAAAATACTTCTCCACGTTTTCGCGCGAACCGAGATTCTGAATATAATAATTCACACGCTCGTTCACAGCTTTGAGCACAAGCGCATCGCTCACTTCAACAGAGTCGAGCGAAGCCTGATGAAGAAACAATTTCTGTATCGCTAACTGCTCCGGAATTGTACAATATGGGTCGAGGATGGGTTTTCCGTCGGCTTCGGCTTGCAATCGTGCTTCCTCAACATCCGACAATAATATAGGGTCATCGCCTACAACCCAAATTACTTCGTCAACAACATTCGACTGTGCAAATGCCATCGAACACCATACGCTCAAAAGCAATAATAGTAACTTGTTCATGCTTAGAATCTTTTCTATTTTATATCAACAGAACAACCGCTTACTTCAAAGTCGAAAACACCTCTTCATTAATCGTAAATGTAAACTTCTTACGCAAGCTTTCAACCCACTGTTCTTCTAAGATACGCGTATAATCAGCCACAACCTGCGACTTTACGTCAAAGTATGTTTTAGGTTGCTTTTTCTTCTTGCCATAAGTTTCTACAATGCTATACTTCGACTTTGGCAGAACATCTTTCTTCTTAAAAACGCAATAATCAACATACTTATTTTCGCCGGCCTTGCACAGATAAGGTCCCTGCACACTGCATACGACGCTATCCTTATTGACTTGCTGACGAAGAAGTTTGCGCCAGTCCGAAGTTGCGTGCTTTTTAAGAATCTTCTTGACTTTCTTAACAACAGCCTTGTCGTTCGACTGAATAACAAAACCTTCGAAACGCGGTTCATCCCATTTATAATTATCCTTATTCTGCTTGAAGTAAGCTTCCAAATTCACTGTATCTTCAGCTGCTACATCCCAAACTTTATCTTTCGCTACTTCGTAAAGCAATAATCCGTCGTAATACTCATTAATCAAATATTGCAACTCAGGATTTTTGACAACAGCCTCACGAAGCAACTGTTGCATCACATCCTCGCGCGTAAGCGTGCCACCCGAAGCCTTAATACGAGCATTCATATTTGCTTCAGCCGATGCTTCCTCTATACCCTGATTCTTGAGCATCTTAATAATCATGGGGCGCAACACACCATAGGCATCAAGCGACTTGCGCTCTTCCATCTTAATAATATGATAACCTACGGGCGAAAGAACGGGCTTTGAGATTTCGCCTTCAGCAAGGCTATATGCCGCATCCTCAAACTCCTTCAACGTGCTTCCGGGACCAATCCAGGGAAGCTGACCTCCATTTCTTGCCGAACCCGGGTCGCCACTGTGCTGCTTTGCCAATTCATAAAAATCAGCCCCATTCTTCAGAGCCGCATACAACGAATCAGCTCGCTTTGCTGCTTCGGAAACAACCTCTTGTGCTGCATTTTGCCCTAAGCGGAGCAATATGTGCGAACAACGAAGAAGATGCTTGCCACCAAGCTGTTGCTGCATACTGCGATAATAATCGTTCGCTCTGTTTTCAATAAATACAGTGTCAACCAGCATGGGCGTCAACTGCATATCGCGATACTGACGAAACTCGGTAACAAACGAACTCAGCGTATCGTAGCCCAAAGCTTCGGCTTCAGCAACCTTAAGCTTATAATTCACATACATCTGTGCATATTCTTCGACAGAAATTTGCTCAACAGCAGCGTCAGCACCATTATTTTTATTGTAAGAATATTCAAATTCCGCTTTAGTAACGGACTTGTTGTTCACTACCATTACTACGTCATTATTCTGCTGTGCAAAGAGCGACGAACAACAGAACAATCCGAATACAAAACTATTAAATCTCATTTGTCCTATTTACTCTATGTATTAATATTAGTTGTAAGCATATATGATGAGACCATTTTCATGATGCGATTTCTGAATCACAATTCGCTTTCTCAGTTTTAAGAAGCGAACAATACACTCAGAAAAAACTCAATGAACACAAATACCTTCATCACATAAAAAAAGAAAAAGATGTGCAAATACGACGTGCTAACACTTCATTATTACAGAAAGTTTTAGTTACGCTCACATTTGCACACCCTTTACACTATCATTAACTTCCTAAATAAAAGTTCTTTTCATTATTAATTGTCGCTACGCGAATAGTTGGGCGCTTCGCTGGTAATAGTAATGTCGTGAGGATGACTTTCAAGTACACCTGCATTTGTAATACGAGTGAAACGAGCATTCCAAAGAGCCTGGATTGTTGCCGCGCCACAATATCCCATACCTGAGCGCAGACCTCCTACCAACTGATAAATAACTTCCTGAACTGTTCCCTTATAAGGCACACGACCTGCGATTCCTTCCGGAACGAGTTTCTTTGCTTCAGTCACAGCGCCCTGGAAATAACGGTCCTTCGAACCATTTTCCATTGCTTCGAGCGAACCCATACCGCGATAAGCCTTAAACTTACGACCGTTAAAGATAATTGTATCACCAGGAGATTCTTCACAACCTGCCACGAGCGAACCAATCATCACGCAATAACCACCGGCTGCAATAGCCTTTACAATATCACCCGAATAGCGCAAACCACCATCTGCAATGAGAGGTACACCCGTACCTTCGAGCGCCTTTGCTACGTCGTAAACAGCAGAAAGCTGAGGCACGCCCACACCTGCAACAACACGAGTTGTACAGATTGAACCGGGACCGATACCCACCTTCACACCATCAGCACCGGCTTCAACCAATGCCTTTGCAGCTTCGCCTGTCGCTACATTGCCTACAACGATATCCACATCCTTAAAGCGTTCCTTTGCAATGCGAAGACGGTCGATAACACCCTTGGAATGTCCATGAGCCGTGTCAATAATAATAGCATCAACACCGGCATTCACGAGTGCCTCCATACGGTCGAGCGTATCAGCTGTTACGCCTACACCAGCCGCTACGCGCAATCGACCCTTGCTATCCTTACATGCCATGGGCTTATCCTTAGCCTTCTGAATATCTTTATAAGTAATGAGGCCAACCAAATGGTTGTCCTTGTCAACAACGGGCAACTTTTCAATTTTGTTTTCCTGAAGTATCTGACTTGCAGCCTGCCAATCAGTGTGCTGCGTAGTTGTCACTAAATGTTCCGAAGTCATTACTTCGTCAATCTTCTTCGTCACATCGCGTTCGAAGCGCAAATCGCGATTCGTAACGATGCCTACCAAGTGCATATCATCATCCACAACAGGAATACCTCCAATATGGTATTCAGCCATAATTGCCAAAGCGTCGCCAACAGTCGAACCGCGCTTAATTGTCACGGGGTCGTAAATCATACCGTTTTCAGCACGCTTCACAATCGCCACCTGGCGCGCCTGCTCTTCGATCGACATATTCTTGTGAATTACGCCGATACCACCTTCGCGCGCAATAGCAATAGCCATCTTAGCCTCTGTCACAGTGTCCATAGCTGCCGTAACGAAAGGAATCTTCAAATCGATGTTTCGCGAAAATTTAGTGCTCAAATCTGCCATATAAGGGAGCACTTCCGAATAAGAAGGAACAAGGAGGACATCGTCGAATGTAAGTCCGTCCATCACGATGCGGTCTGCAATAAAATTAGAAGCCATAATGTTGATGATAAAATAATGCTAACTTAAGATTCTGTTCTTCGAATAAGTATCAATATTGCGAGCAACAGGCACATTGCCATAGCCTAAAACCAATCCGAAAACTTATATTTCTGCAAAATTACAATTTTTTCCTAAAAACACACTATCTAACCACAAAATATTTTTCATTAGAGAGTACAGAGGATAGAGTACAGAGAACAGAGAACAACTGCAAAAAAAAGGAGACAGTGAAACTGATGAACTTACAGCGAATAAAAGAACAAACACCAGAATAGCTCATTTCCCATCTGTCATTTCTCATTTCCCACCTCTCATTTCTCATCTCTCCTTTGTTGCCCGCAGAATCTCGCGCTTTCCACCTACAGGTCCAGGCAAACGCTCAACTTTGAATCCCACTTGCTGAAGCATGCGACGCACAACGCCCTTGGCACAGTACGTTGTCAGCACACCGTGAGTATTCAGTAGGCTGTACATTCGCTCCATCAATTCGAGCGTCCACATCTCGGGCTGCTTCTCTGGCGCAAAGGCATCATAATATATCACATCGACAGGTGCAATATTCACGTTCCTAACATCTGTCTGGAGTTTTCTGAGTGTAAAATGCGACGTCAACTTCACATCCTCCTCCCAAGCCGAATCGTGCAGCGCGCGAAATACCTCCGCATCGCTATAACCCAAAGGTTCAATCTCGCCCCACGTCAATGGATACAGCTCCACCGCATCGTAGTGCACACATGCCCCCTCGCGCTCACTGCGCTCCAGCGTGAGTAGCGCATTCAACCCTGTGCCAAGTCCCACTTCAAGTACGCGCAACTGACCTTCGCCACCACGCTCACCAAGAGCATGCATCATTCCCATCTCAATATATATATGTTCTGCCTCGGCACGCGCCCCCTTCACGGAGTGGTAATGCTCGTCAAGCGCAGGCACATAAAGCGTGGCGCTCCCATCTTCCGTTTGCATCAATCTTCGCTCAATCATAATAACATGCTTTTTAAAACAATAAATAAGATCCATCCCCCACCCCATTCGCTCCTACATGAAGACAAGGAAACAACGTTCCTCCACTTTCCCTGTCTCAAAATCCAAGCAAATTTACAACATCCGCCCCCTATCAAACAAATTTTAATATAAAATATTGCGACCGTTGAATAGCTACGACAGACGTTCAAAAAGCAAAGGTGCGATGCATTCCCAAAAAGAGAAGCATCGCACCCCTGCATAATCTAAATTCCTGCGATTTTTTATTTGCGCAAAAATTCGCACTAACGGCATCGCAGCGCCGTGTATTTAACACAATCAGCGTTAATATAACGTGAGTTCGATATAAGAATACGTCCAAAAAAATGTAGGAGTGAAATATTTTTAGTAACTTTATAATTGTAAATCAAATAATTACGTAAAAAACATTCACTCCTATGACTGATACAAATTTAGTTAAATCCCACATTTCCGTACTTACAACTAAGGCTTATTACCAATACTAAGTATAATATAGCAGTTGGTCCAAACGTAATTTTTGGGACACGGTGGAGTCATAACATGAAGCTACATCCTGACACAAATTTACGACTATATTATTTGCACATCCCCTCCCCAAACTCCCACTCCCAAAAAAGAGAGAGCGCATACGCGCGCAGTAGGAACAGGCTTATTGCTTTCCGCTGCATGCGTATGCGCTCTCTCATTCTATGTTAAAAACGAATCTGCTCGATGCACTACTTTACGAAAACTTTGCGACCGTCGGTCGTGATGTAGAGTCCACGAGTGGGCTGGTGCACCTTGCGGCCCCAAAGGTCGAAGTACATAGGCGCTACGCTTTGCACAGGGACGCGCTCTACGGCGGTGGGCATGGCTTCGTTCTTCACAAATCGCCAGATGCTTGCACCCCAATCCTTAGGCTTGAGCACGAGAGTTTGGAAGGCGCTGGGATTGATGTACCAGCTGTAAGTGCCCGTAGGCTCAACGATCGCAACGCCTGTTGCTCCCTGGTCGGTGGTGACGTCCTGCAGCGTCCAGTTCTTCAGTCCTGAACCGGCATAGTTAGCTCTGACGGCCTCGCCCTCAGCTGAGGCGTTAACATAAGCTGCTCGGTCGGTAAGCTTATTGATGATGGTGAGCGTGCCGTCGTCGTTCTTTACGAATCGCCAGTACATGGCATCGTCACTCTTGTCTAAAACTGCAGGTTTCACCGCGCCATCGGCTGCTTTGGCGTAGTAGTCTGTGAAGTAGGCATTCTGCACAAGGTAATAGTAGTCCTGACTAACGACATCGAGCGCTGAAGCTCGGGGCATTGCAAGGTATACGTTGTAGAGCGCAAGGAATTGCATGTACGTATCTTCGCTGACAACAGAGCCGGCTGCGAGCAGCGCGCGTGCTGCTGCTACGATATCAGTGCTCAGGAAGTCGAGCGCCTCCTGTGTAGGTTCGCCAATGGTACCAGGCTTAGCCGTGAGGAGTATCCATTCGCACTTCTTGGCCAGACCTTCGAGCTGCGCCTTGAAGTCCTCGACTTCGACAAGCATCCATGTGCCGGAATAGCAGAGGGCAGCGTCGTCCTTGGCGAAAGCCACACCGCTGGTCTGTGCGCTCAGGCGCTTCACGTTGCCCGTCATCGTTTGACGATACCCCGAAGTGGCCGAGATGACTACAACTCCGGGGATGTAGCTATAAGGCTCTGTGGCAATCGAAGCGCGGTCAATGCGCAATGTAGTAGTTTTACGCTCGGTCATCGTTACGGCAGCATTGAGCGTAGGCATGCTCAGGTATTTGCCACTGCGCACATTCTTCAAATAGTACTGAGGCGAACTTGTACCCTCCTTGAGTTCGAAGGTCCAGAGTTCTTCGGGCTCTACCTGGGGCGTGTAGTGGAAGCGCACTTGCTCGCCCGCTTCGTAGAGCGTTGAGCCTGCAAACTGCTTCTTGTAGTAGGTCGATGCCGAAACGATTTGGTAGAGTTTGCCTGCTTCGGGGCGCAGGATGTCGGCTTTCTTATAGACATTGAAGCTTTTTTGCAATGCAGAAAGGGCTGTAGCCTCGTCGGCTTCGCTCAGAGCTGTTTCCAGCGCTGTACTTAATGCATCAAAATCCGCCTGAGCAGGGTAGCCCACCTTTCCGGGCTGCGACTTTGCAAGTACTTCCTGAACATCAGCTACGAGCTTTTCGAACTTGGTCAGCTCCTTAGGCTCAATGTAGTGCTTGGCATAAATGTAGCCGAGCGCGTCGAGGATTTCGTCCTGCTGCTGGAGGCGCTTGTAGAAGTCGTCCCAGTTCTTCTTGCCGTTGCTGAGCCATCCGATTTCAGAAAGTGCCAGCATACGTGGCAGGAGCTGATATTGGAGTTCGCCAAAGTCATTGAGCGTTTCGGCCCAGAGGTTGGCTTGCACACCCACGCACATATCTTCGCGACCGGAGAGCGAAGCCAGGGGATTGAGGTTGTAAACGGTTTCGACTGTATTCACAAATCCGTCGCCCCAGCCGCCATAGTAGGGCTCGTCGATAATCGTCTTATTGGCTGGCACTTGCATAAAATCGATGTAGAGCGACTGGTAGGGCACAACGATGCTCTTGAAGCCCTTGTCGGCAGCCTCAGCACTCTTGTTGATGTGATTCCACGCCATGATAACGGGCTTCACGGTGTTGGCGCTGCTCCAATGTGCCAGAAGTTCGTCCCACACGACGAGGTCCTTGCCGTGACGGTCCTTCACGTAGTTACCCAGCTCTTCAACGAGCCACGACTGGAGTTCGTGGACGCCGGCAAGCCCTTCTTCCTCAACGCGGCGCAGGCAGTCGGCATTGCGCGACCACTGCTCCGTAGGACATTCGTCACCACCAATGTGCACGTAGGGATAGGGAAAGACGTCAGCAAGGTGGTCGAGCACACACTTGAGAAAGTCAATGACGCGATCGTCACCAATGTTGAGCACGTCGTGAGAGATGCCGCCATCGATGCGCACGCTGTACTGCTTCGTAGAGTCGCAACTAAAAGCCGGATAAGCTGCAACGGCAGCCACCATGTGGCCAGGAAGATCGACTTCGGGAAGAATCTCAATGTGGCGTGCCTTAGCATAAGCCACGATATCCTTCAATTCGTCGAGCGTGAAGTACATGCCGCGACCATACTCTGTGTCGTCAAAGAACTTTGTGCCGTCACCGGGACTGGTAAACGAGCCGCTACGAATAGCGCCTACCTCGGTGAGCAAGGGATATTCGGGAATTTCAATGCGCCATCCCTGGTCGTCGGTGAGGTGCCAGTGCAGGCGGTTCATCTTGTAGAGCGCCATAATGTCGAGCACACGCTTCACCTCATCCTTCGTAAAGAAGTGGCGCGCAACGTCCATCATGAAACCACGATGTCCCAAAACGGGGGCATCCTCAATCGCTACGTAGGGAAGCGTCCAAGCCACATCGGCCTGCTGCTTGTCGGCAAAGAATGCGCGGGGGAGCAACTGCTTCAAGGTCTGCACAGCATAGAAAAAGCCTGCTGCCTTGGATGCCTTGATAGTCACACCGTCTTCGGCTACGGTCATGGCATAGCCCTCAGCGGGCTGACTTTCGTCCACCATCATGCGCAAAGCCATGCCCTCGCAATCGGCATCAACGATTTGCACATCCACTCCTGAAACCAAGGTCCACTGCTTGGCAAAGTCGGCAGCATACGCCTTAGCCTCGGTCGTCAAAGCTACAATGGTCTTCACCTGCGCGAAATCGAAATCGCCCTCCTTCACCACGGTTAATTGCTGAGGATAAGGCACGAGCGAAATCTTGCCAACGCTCCTAAACTCCGTTTCGGTAGTCAGGCGGACGGGATTGTTCTGGTCGCCCTTATTCCACAAGCCTACACCGCGATTCTCATTAGGACCACCCCATAGATTCATCGAAACGTCGGTGTTTTCAATGGGCTGAATTTCAAGGCCTCCGGCATAAGAGGCATTTTCTGTTTCGGTCAGCACGAAGCGCGTAATACCCGTGGGCGCACTTGCCGCACTCACCATGCTGTTTGTCACAGCCGTGGGCACATAGAGTTTTAGGCCCAACTTATTCGTCAGTTCGTAGCCCTGCTCATCGTCGCCCTCGATTTTCCAAAGCTGAGCATCGCTCGCTGTGGTTTTGGCTGTCGAAATTTGTGCACCATCGGTAGTAGCCGTAAAGGCATTACCGCCATTCATAAAGCGGATTAAGTACCACTCGCCCTCAACCCACCGACTCACTGCCGAGGCGCCGAAAGCTGATACAAACGTCATTGCCATCACCATGGCACACAACGTGCGAAACAATCGTTGTCTTAACATACTATATATTATATGGTTTAAAAATTCATGACACGCAATTTTTGTCAAACCCCACAATTCAAACAAACAGATTTCACGCTAAGTGTACATTTTGCCAAGTACATATTTAAATAGCGCTGCAAACTTACCAATTTTTTTCGATATGCTCACAACAACCGGTGCATAATGTTAAAAAAACTCAATGCAGCGCTGCCTCAACTCCCCCACCCTGCACTCATTTATAAATATAAGGGACTCGAAAAAAACTCCGAAGAATTGGGGCACGCTCATCTTAGGAACAAATGGTGAAGCGAGCCTGTCGCCCGGATGGCATCGGATAGCAGGCGTGTGCTGGTTAAACGACGGCACCTGGATCCAAGGCGGAAGCAAGCAAACCTATTTTGAAATCAAGATTGGAGCCGACAACATGCCCGACAGCCTCGTACTCCACCCTATCGTCATAACCGAAATCACGAAGTTCGAATGCATCAGCGGCAAGGTTGTAGGCACACGTCAGAAAGTGAGGATAACCATCAACAACGAGGGCGACGACACCAACTCCATGCTCTACTTCTATGCCGGCCAGTCCGACTGTCGCGAAACGCCCCTTACACGCATCCCCCTGCTCTTGCATCGGGGCGAAACAGCCACGTTCGACGTTGCATTCTTTGCTGAAAACACAGGCACTTACTACCTGAATCTCGCCACTACGGACGACGGCATCGACTACGTTGCTAAAACCGAAGTTGACATCATCCCCGCCCCACAAAGCCCAGCCCGACTCGAACTGACCGAATGCACCATTGCCCCGGACTGCCAAAGCGCCCAAGTCACGGTGAACAATCGTAGCGACGAACCTTACCATCGCGAAATTGTAGCCCAGCTCTACGAAGAAGTTTATAACGACGGCAACTATTACTACATCCGCAGCATAGACCAACAAGGAGCCATTGCCCCCCACTCCACTAAGACCTTAAACTTCCGATTAGAAGGCATCAAGGCCCACCGCAACTACTACCTATACATTGGCCACTATCTGCTGCACACCGACGAATTTACCACCCAACTGGGCACGTCGCAGTATTTTAATTCGAGCACCACTGACATCGCCCCAATCAAGTCCGAAGCCTCGAAACCTGCGCAAAACAGCCTCTACCGAATCGACGGAAAACGCGCAAACCCCACCGCGCTCAAAGGCATAAATGGCAAAAAGGTGATGATGAAGTAGCGTAAAACTTTGTAAACGACTATGCTTCACAGGCGGCACACGAGTAATCTTAAAATGGCTACTCTTAAAATTTAGGCAGGGCGGCAAAACCATTTGTCAGGCTTTCCCCCGACGCAAAGGGTATCGCTCAAATTTCCCACTTGTAATTGAAAAACCATAAATAAAGAAACCGTTTTAGAAACGCGCCCCGAAAGGTGTGGGGAATGGACGTTTCTAAAACGGTTTCTTTTATGTTTTGTTTATGTGGCGCGGTATTAGTAACTGCGTGCTACTACTACGCGTGCTACTGCGGGTTTGCCGCTCACCATATCTACGCCGAGGTCTGACTGGTCGTAACCGTAGGGGACGCAGCGGATGGTTGCTTGTGTGTCGGCCTTGATTTGGGCTTCGGTTTCTTCTGTTCCGTCCCAGGGGCAGAGGTAGAAACCGCCTTCTTTCACCTTAGCCTTGAACTCTTCGTAGTCGTTGCAGACGTGTACGTTTTCGTCGAGGCGCTTCTTGGCCTTGTCGTAGATGTTTTGCTGCATTTCGCCGAGGAGTTGCTTGATGTATTCTTCAATACCTTCGAAGGGGAGTGTTTGCTTTTCGAGCGTGTCGCGGCGCATGAGTTCTACGGTGCCGTTTTGGAGGTCGCGGCCACCCATTACGATGCGCACGGGTACACCCTTGAGTTCGTAGTCGGCAAACTTAAATCCGGGGCGCTTGTTGTCGGCATTGTCGTACTTGACGCGGATACCCATTGCCTGAAGGCGCTGTGCGAGTCCGCCGAGTTTTTCGTCGAAAGCGGGGAGTTCGTCGCCCTTGTAGATGGGTACGAGTACTACCTGGATGGGGGCAAGTGCGGGAGGAAGTACGAGACCGTTGTCGTCAGAGTGCGTCATGATGAGCGCGCCCATGAGGCGTGTGCTGACGCCCCAGCTTGTTGCCCAAGCGTATTCGAGTTGGTTTTCCTTGTTGACGAACTGCACGTTGAATGCGCGTCCGAAGTTCTGACCGAGGAAGTGTGAGGTGCCGCTCTGAAGCGCCTTGCCGTCCTGCATCATGGCTTCGATGGTGTAGGTGTCGAGTGCTCCCGCAAAACGTTCAGTTGCACTCTTCACACCGCGGATTACGGGCACTGCCATTACGTCGCGAGCGAAGTCGGCATAAACGTCGAGCATCTGCTTTGCGCGTGCTTCGGCTTCTTCCTTGGTGGCGTGAGCAGTGTGACCTTCTTGCCAGAGGAATTCGCTGGTGCGAAGGAAGAGGCGTGTGCGCATTTCCCAACGCATAACGTTACACCACTGGTTGCAGCACAAGGGGAGGTCGCGCCATGAGTGAATCCAGTTGCGGAAGGTGTTCCAGATGGTAGTTTCTGAAGTGGGTCGGATGATGAGTTCTTCCTCCAACTTCGCGGCGGGGTCAACAACTACGCCATCGCCATCGGGATTTGCCTTGAGGCGGTAGTGAGTTACTACGGCGCATTCCTTAGCAAATCCTTCTACGTGTTCAGCTTCCTTAGAGAGGTAAGACTTGGGGATGAGCATGGGGAAGTAAACGTTTTGCACGCCGGTTGCCTTGAAGCGGTCGTCGAGTGCGCGCTGAATGTTTTCCCAAATGGCATAACCATAGGGTTTGATAACCATACAACCACGCACGTCGGCCTGCTCAGCGAGGTCGGCCTTCACCACGAGTTCGTTGTACCACTTAGAGTAGTCTTCGCTACGCTTAGTGAGGAAAGAAAGTTCTTTTGCCATATTATATTTTTTGTATTTATTACCAATAATTTTATGCTCTGATATTCCTTTATAAAAATATCCGTGCAAAATTACATAAATAACGGCAATAATAATAGACGCAAAGCGGTAATTCGTAGATTTTTCTTGTTTTTTTTCCTAATTTGTTGTCATAATTTGTAACTTTGCCCAAGTTAAACACAGGTATAATTAAATTCTAACAATTATGAAGAAATCAAAAATCGGTATCGTGGCTCTTTGTGGCGCGATGTTGCTTTCAAGTTGCGGTATGTCAAATACTGCTAAAGGTGGTTTGATTGGCGGTGGCGGTGGCGCTGCAGCCGGTGCGCTCATCGGTGCGCTCATCGGTAACGGCAAAGGTGCAGCAATCGGTGCAGGTATTGGTGCTGCTGTAGGTGCTGGCGCAGGTGTACTCATCGGCAACAAGATGGATAAGGCAAAGAAAGCTGCAGAAGCTATCGCAGGCGCTGAAGCAGAAGCACTGAAAGACGCTGAAGGCTTGACATACGTAAAGGTAACTTTCGACTCAGGAATCCTCTTTACAAGCGGCCAGTCAGTACTTACTCAAACTGCTAAGAACTCACTCACTCAATTTGCAACAAATGTATTAACTCCTGACATGGACCTCGCTATTGTAGGTTATACAGACAACGACCCCTGGAAAGGTAGCACAGCAGAACAAAGCAAGCAGAAGAACTTAGTACTCTCAGAACAACGTGCACAAAGCGTAAGTACATTCATCATCAGTGCTGGCGCAACAACAAATCAAGTGAAGTACGTGCTCGGTAAGGGTGAAGAAAATCCCGTTGCAAGCAACGCAACAGCAGCAGGTAAGGCTGAAAACCGCCGAGTTGAAGTGTACATCCTCCCCAGCAAGGAAATGATTCAAAGCGCTAACGCAGGAACATTGAAGTAATCACAATTTTCCATAAATACACTTTGTATTGCAAAGATGCAACAAACAGAATAACGCGATACATATTATTCGACATAATGCATATTAATTTAAGAGGAACTTCTCTTTTATTATATATCCGCAATGTCATCAAAATAATTCAAGCGTCATTTCTGCTAAGCACATGCAATACAAAGTGTTTTTTTGCAATCTACACATCCAAAAAGCACTCCAAAAAACTGATATATATAAAAAAAGCTCCGATTTAACTAAAAAAAAGAAAAAACGCTTGGTTAATCAAACAAAACATTCTAACTTTGCACTCGCAAACAAGAAACAAACACTCTTGAACATCGCGGAGTGGAGCAGTTGGTAGCTCGCCAGGCTCATAA
>JAFOWI010000213.1 GCA_017425985.1 Bacteroidaceae bacterium
GACTTCCGAAAAAGGACAAAGATTCCGTAAAATAGGACAAAGATTTTTTCGACCCCGAAATGTGAATAAATGTTAACAAAATTCATCCCCCGATTTTCGTTGAAAAAGGTCCTTATTCGGGGGATATTTGTCGAGCAAAACATCGCGGATGCCGTAGGGGCCACTTTATGTCGGCCCGTACGCCGAGACGGCGTAATGAAAAATGCTCCTGATGTTTACTCGCAGTAATTTTATGTTCACACAGAAATCACAGAATTTACAGAGGCGCACTTGCTTCGCGTGCTTGCCTTGCGAGATGTGTATGTTTGCCCCTTGCGGGACGTCGGGCCGACATAAAGTGGCCCCTACACCTTGCGGAATGTTTGTACAACGAAATGCGCTATACGGCTACGTAACTTCCGCGTAGTCCGCGTGAAATTTAAATTCGACTGCGTGAAATATGTCGTAAGGGGATTGGAATTTTGCGTAATCTGTGCGAGGGCAAATATTGCACACTGAATCTTTGCGTGCAACGTCGCATGTGGGCATGGATACAAAAATAGCGTTGTCGGACAAGGACGTCCGGCAACGCTGTGTGAGAGTTCTTTGTTTTTGAATGCGGAAAGGACGGGATTCGAACCCGTGATACGCTTTTGACGTATACACGCTTTCCAGGCGTGCCTCTTCAACCACTCGAGCACCTTTCCAAAAACGGAGGTTGATTTGCAAATCGGCTGCAAAGTTACAATTAAAAATGATTTGACCTCGCAATTTGCCGAATTTATTCTCAAAAATTGAGATTTCAGCAGATATCGGAGCACTCGTGGAGGTGTGCAGGCGCGATTTTCTGTGTGGACGAAGCGTGATAGAATCTTAATAATCTGTAAACTTTCTGAAGAAACGGGTTCTAACGTCATTCAGATGGGGCGTAGTGTTGAGCGTATTCCATTATTTTTTGTATTTTTGCAGCCTATAAACATTAATCATATTTGCAGATTTATCCATGTCAAAGATAAAGCAATTTTTAAGGTTTGTGTTGAAGGCTGTAGCCCTTGTTGTGGGGCTGCCCTTGTGCCTTGTGGTGTTGCTTGCAGTGGTGCTCTACATTCCGCCGGTGCAGGATGCTGCTGTGCGCTATGTTGCGCAGGAACTCTCGGCTTCAACGCAGTTGCAGATTGACGTGGCGCGCGTGCGCCTGAGTTTTCCGTTGACGTTGGTTGTCGAAAGAGTCAGTGTGCGCGATGCTGAGGCTACGCTGCTGGATGCCGGTTCGCTCGAACTCGATGTGGCGCTGTTGCAGCTGTTTGGAGGTAGGGTGGATGTGGAGCAGTTTGCGTTGAAGCAGATTTCGCTCGACACGCAGTCGATGATTCCCGATGTACACGTGCGCGGAACGCTTGGTATGCTTGCGGCTCAGAGTCGCGGAGTCGATTTTGTGGAGCAGCTGGTCAACCTGGATTTTGTGGAGCTGGCTGATGCGCAGTTCCACGTAGCGCTTGCCGATACGTCGGCGCCCGATACGTCGGTCTCAACCCCTCTTGATTGGAAATTGGTAATGCCTCGGATGGCGGTGAGCAACGTGGCTGTTTCGCTTAGCATGCCTGCGGACAGCTTGCTGGGCTTTGCGCGCATTGGTAGCGCTTCGCTCAAGGCGGCAGCGCTGGATTTGGGCGCTGCGCATTATAGTGTGGAGCAACTATCGTTGAGTCGGTCGTCGGCAGCTCTGGCGGCAGTTTCGGACTCAGCGACGACGGCTGATGCGCTGTTTGCGGATTTTTTGCAACATCGTACGTCGGCAGGAGTGCATACGGGGTTTGCTTATTTTGTTGACAGCTTAGGCTTGTCGATCGACAGCGTTGACTATCGGGCGAACGGCGCGCTGTTCGCAAAGTTGTGTGATGCCACATTGCGCGAGCAGCAAGGCTTCGTTGTGAGCGACGTTGCCGCAACGTGCTATATGGACAGTGCGCAGTTGTCAGTGCCTGCTGCTTTGGTGGCTACGCCTCATTCGATATTGGCAGCTTCGTGCAGCCTGCCCTTCGGTGCACTGAAAGCTACGGGCGACGACCTGCTGCGCGTGCGCATGGATGGCTATGTAGGAAGCGAGGATGTCGCTGTGGCCGACCGCATGTTTCAGCTTGGCGTTGCTCAAAAATATTTTCCCACGGGCGAATTGCAGTTTATGGCCGATGTTGTCGGCAATATGGAGTGGCTGGAGCTGAAGCGCATGGACATTTCGCTGCCCGGCATGGTGGAGCTGAAGTCGGTAGGCGCTGTGGCACACCTGTTGCCCGACAGTGCAGACGGTAAGTCGCAACAGATGGAGGTGGGCATGGATTTCGAGTTGCGTACCGGCAATCTGGCGCCGTTGTTTGCCCGATTGGGCGTGGCCGACACGACGCTTAGCATTCCGCGAGGCACGTCGGCGCAAGGTACGTTTGACCTCCGCGGGGCGCAGTGCGACTTGGCGCTTGCACTGACGGCTTCCGATGGATTTATGACAGCCGAAGCTGCAGCAAACCTTGCATCCGAAAGCTACGAAGCGCATGTTAATTTCGACAAGTTGGCTGTGCAGACATTTATGCCGATGCTGGATATGAAACCCGTGGTGGCGCGCTTTGACGCAAGCGGCAAGGGGTTTAATCCCTTGCATCCCAAGGCAGAGATGAACGTGGTGCTCGCTACGGATTCGCTGAACTATGGAGCTATCGACCTGGGCGGCATGACGCTCAACGCCCAGTTGGCGCAGCAGTTGCTGAATGCTGATTTCAAGGCTAACACTACGGGCATCGTGGGCGAAGGACGGGTGCAGGCAGCCCTGCATGAAGGCTATGACCTCAACCTCAATATGCTCTTTGAAAAACTTTCGCTCAAGCAGCTTGCAGGTGCTGAGAAAGATATTGATATCGGCACGAGCCTGGCCATAAATGCTACGACCGACCCCGCTTTTTCGGACATTGAGGTGGAAGGGAATTTGTGTTCCAACTACTTTCAGATGCCCGAGCAAAGTGTGATGATGAAGGACATCTTCTTTGGTTGCGCCACGAATGCTGATACGACCATGACCTACGTAGAGGCGGGCAATCTTTCGTTGAAGTTCGGGGGAAAAGGTTTCCTTTCGGACGTGGCACAAAGCATCGACCCGCTCGCGGCTTACATCCGTCAGAGCATAGAGCAGCTCCACATCAATCACGATACGGTGAAGACACTTTCGCCTAGCATTCGCCTGAAGATGGATGCCGGCAACGACAATCCGCTGACCAACATCCTGCGCGCGATGGGTTACGAACTCGACACTATGGCCATCGACCTGCGCTCAACTCCGCAGGAAGGCATCAACGGAGCCATGTTTGTCAACAAACTGAAGTTTGGAAAACTGCTGCTCGACGAGGTACGTGCCGACATTGAGCACGGCAAGCGTGGCATCGTGGTAAAGAGTTCGGTGCACAACTATACGCGTAAGAATCCCAACAAATTTTTGTTTGAGTCGCGTGCCTTTTTGCTTGAGGAAAGCGTGGGGGCTGACGTTTCGTTCAAGGATAAGGACGGCAAGGTTGGGTTTAACGTAGGCTTGCTCTCAAAAATTATGGACGGCGGCCTGCAGTTGAGGCTCTATCCCGAACGTCCTGTCATTGCGTTCCGCAATTTTGAAATCAATAAGGACAACTATATTCGCCTGGACCGCGACCGTCGCTTCAGTGCCAACGTTCGCCTCGAAGCCGACGACCTTACGGGCTTTCAGCTCTACGGCGAACCGTCGGACAGTGTGAACAACATTACGCTCAGTTTGAGCCACTTGAATTTGCGTGAGCTGTCGATCGTACTTCCTTATATGCCTAAAATCAGTGGTTTGCTGAATGCAGATTTGCACGTGACCGACGACCACCGGAATTTGGCGGCAATGGGCAGCGTGCTGGCTTCGGACTTCGCGTTTGAGGACGTGAAATTAGGAAACCTGGGTGCCGACCTCGTATATTTGCCCAAGTCGGCAGACGAGCACTATGCCAGTGCGTTTATCACCTCGGAGGGAGCCGACGTCATGGAGCTTAATGGCACTTACCTCAATGAGGGCGACGGATGGTTTGAGGGCGAGGCGATGCTCAACAGTTTTCCGCTCGCTATTGTCAACGGCTTTATGCAGGGAACGGACATTTATTTGAAAGGCACGGCCGAAGGTCAGCTCAACGTAGCCGGCCCTGTGGCGGAGCCTGATGTCAATGGTATGCTGACTTTTGGCGACGCGCATATCTACTCGAATGTTTACAGTTTTGACTTCGCTATGGATGAGAAACCCATCCTCTTTGAAAATAGCTGTATGAACATCGACAACTTCCGCCTCACGACGAAGGGCAAGGAGCCACTTACGCTGAACGGAGTGCTCGATATGTCGGACTTAGACGCGGTGAGGATGGATTTCAGCCTGAGGGGAAAGAATTTTGAGTTGATTAATGCAAAGCGCCAACTCGCCTCTGTGGCTTTCGGTAAGCTCTTTGTTGATGTGGACTGTACGATGAAGGGCACTACGGACAACCTTGTAGTGCGTGGCGACCTGAACGTGCTGAACCGAACAAACCTTACGTACATACTCAAGGACAGTCCGCTGACCGTCGAGAACCAACTGGACGGACTGGTGGAGTTCGTGGATTTTGAACTCGACGAAACAGAGCAGACTGCTGACGTATTGCCCGAAACGCGCATCGATGTTTCCTTGGGCTTAGGGATTAGCGAAGCAGCAAACTTCCATTGCAATCTTTCGGAGGACGGCAAGAGCTATGTTGACATCCAAGGTGGCGGAAACCTGACGTTGCGCATGACGAAGCAAGGAGAAATGCGCCTCATCGGCCGCATGACGATTGAGGACGGCGAGATGAAGTATGCGCTGCCCGTCATTCCGATGAAGACGTTCGACCTACAGCAAGGAAGCTACATCGAATTTACGGGCGACGTGATGAATCCGCGATTGAGCATTCAGGCTACGGAACGCATGAAGGCGCTCGTGACGGAGGACGATAAGCAACGCTCGGTGGCGTTCGATGTGGGCGTGGCTATCTCAAAGACGCTCGAAGATATGGGCTTTGAATTTACAATCGAAGCGCCCGAGGATTTGAGTATCCAGAATCAGCTTGCAACGATGACTGCTGCCCAGCGCTCTAAGACAGCAGTTTCGCTCATGGCTACGGGCTTGTTCATAGCCGAGGGCAACATGGCTACAGGTGGATTCCAGGCAAGTTCGGCGCTCAACGCCTTCCTGCAAAGCGAAATTCAGAGTATTGCCGGAAGTGCGCTCCAAACTGTGGACATCAACTTCGGCGTTGAAAATTCGACAACGACAAGCGGGGCTACGACAACGGACTATTCCTTCCAATTCTCAAAGCGATTCTTTGGCGACCGCTTTGCGATTAACGTAGGTGGGCGTGTCAGCACCGGAGCCGAGGCCGACAATTCGGCAGCCAGCATTATTGACAATGTGACGCTGGAGTATCGCCTTGACAAGGGCGCTACGCGCTACGTCCAGGTGTTTTACGACCGCAGTTCGTTCGACCCCTTGGAAGGACAACTCTCGAAGATGGGTGGAGGTATCGTGTTGCGCAAGAAGACAAGTAAGCTGGGCGAGCTCTTTATCTTTAGATAAATGAGGACGGCAGTTGAAGATTATGGTATTTGCATTAATGACAAATATAGGTATGAGAATTTTTATAACAATCGTCGTTATCGTGGGGTGTTTGTTTCAATTCGTGGGCTGTTCTACAACAAAAAATGTACCCGAAGGCGAGCAACTCTATGTAGGTATTGACGAAATCAGCTATGGCGCATATCTCACGAAGCCGAAGACCGCTGTCGGAGCTACTGATTCAACGGGAGTGATTACAGCCGTGAGCGATGTTGTGAACAACATTGATGAATTTCTGAGTGGGGCGGTCAGCGCTTCGCCTCAATCGGCCGAACAAGCAACAATCGTTGCACTCACTGCCGAAGAGAAGGCTTTGCTGAAGCGCAGGAAGAAAGAAGAGACCTTGCACTTTGAGAAAGTTCAGGAAGAATTGGAGGCCGTGCTTGCTTACGAGCCCAATGGTGCACTCTTCGGCAGTTCGTCCTTGCGTTCGCCGCTTCAATTCAGGTTGCGCTTGTACAACGCATGCTACGACTCGCACGGAGGCATTCGGAAGTGGATGTTTCGCCGTTTTGCGAAGGCGCCTGTTCTGATAAGCACGGTGAGTCCGGAGATGCGTACAAAGATAGCGCTCAACACGTTGCACAACTATGGATATTTCTCCGCGCATACTGATTACGCCGTGCTGACGCAGAAAAATCCTAAGAAAGCCAAGATTTCTTATCAGATACTTCCCGGCGTGCCCTATCGGTTGGACAGCATCGAGTACCAACATTTTCCGCTTGGGCTCGACACGCTGATTCAGCAACATCGCCGTAAGAGCTATTTGCAGCGCGATAAGTGCTTCAGTGTGCTCGATTTGACGAATGAGCAAAAACGTCTGGAGACGCTCTTCCGCGAATATGGCTACTACTATTTTTCCGGAAGCAACGTCACCTTTCAGGCCGACACCTTGATGCGCAAAAAGTTTGTGCAACTACGTGTTCGTCCGAAAACGGCCGGCGAGACTAATGTCTTCAAGCCTTATTATATTGGCGATATGCACTTCTTCCTGCGACGTTCGCAGACTGAGGTGGTAGATAAGGAGTTGAAGCTCCGCACATCTACGTTCCACTACGGCGGAAAGAAGCCTATGGTGCGCCCAATGGTGATGCGTCGCGCCATAGCTCACCGTAAGGGCGATCTTTATCAGCATAGCTATCAAGAAAGTACGTTTGAAAAACTTGCGCAGCTCAATGCTTTCAGCAATTTCGACGTGCAATACATTCCTCGCGACACGACGGCTGCTTGCGACACGCTTGACATTTACGTTACAGCAATGCTCGACAAACTCTACGACAGCTCGTTCGAGATGAACGCCACGCTGAAGAGCAATGACCAGTTGGGACCGGGCGTGGCTTACAGCCTATCGAAGCGCAATGCCTTTGGCGGAGCAGAGAAGGTGACGTGGAAAGTGTATGGCTCCTATGAGTGGCAACTTAACCATCAGTCGGAAACCTCGTCATCGTTGCTCAATTCCTATGAAATGGGGACGCAATTATCTGTGGAGTATCCGCACTTCATTGCACCGTTTATAGGTAGCCGCCACTTCCGCTTTCCGGCGTCAACGAAGTTTGCGCTCAATGGCGACTGGCAGAACAGGGCAAAGTTCTTCCAGATGGCAACAGTCGGCGGAAGCATGACGTATAATTGGCACAGGATGTCGAACGTGTCGCACGAGTTGAACATCCTTAGCCTTGACTACAACAAACTGATATCAACGACTGCTGAGTTTGACGCCATCCGCGAGAACAATCCGGCTCTTTACGTCAGTATGCGCGACCAGTTTGTGCCCTCTATGGGCTACACGTTTACGTACATGTCGGCAGATTTTCATCGTAATCCCATCTGGTTGCAGACTACGTTCAAACAGGCTGGGAATCTAACGTCGCTCATATATGCTATCGGCGGCAAGGACTTTAAGGAGAAAGACAAGAAGATGCTGGGCACGCCCTTCGCGCAATATTTGAAAGCGACGGCGGAGTTTCATAATCACATAAAGATTACGAGCCGCGCTTATTTTGCCTACCGCTTCTTTGGTGGTGTGATTTTCAGTTACGGTAACAGTACGACGGCGCCTTATGCTGACCAGTTCTACGTAGGTGGAGCGAACAGTGTGCGCGGTTTTACGGCGCGTGCGCTGGGTCCGGGCTCTTATCGCAGTAGTCAGGCGAAGTTTGCCTACATGGATCAGACGGGCGACGTGAAACTTGAAGTCAATGCCGAACTTCGTGCGCGTTTGTTTGGTGATTTGCACGGAGCAGTCTTTGTGGATGCCGGCAACGTGTGGTTGTTGCGTAAGGACGAACTGCGTCCTGGAGCGGAGTTCTCAAGTGCTTCGTTCGACCACGTAGCTGTAGGCACGGGACTCGGTTTGCGCTACGACCTGGACTTTCTCGTGTTGCGCTTCGACGTAGGTATGGCGCTCCATGCTCCTTACGAAACGGAGAAGAAGGGGTGGTACAACATTCCAAAGTTTAGCGACGGACTCGCTTATCATTTTGCAATCGGTTATCCGTTTTAAGATTAGGTCATAAGGTTATAAGGTTTTAAGGTTGCCTTGCGGAATGCAAGAACTGTTTGGTTTATCTCCAAACCTCTTAACTTCATAACCTCTTAACCTCCAAACCTCCAAACCTCCAAACCTCACAACCTTATAACCTCATAACCTCAAAAAAATATTTATTTAAATGAAAAAAATCATTTTTGCATTGCTGAGCCTCTTTGCAGGCACAACGACAGCCGTTGCCGACGAGGGCATGTGGCTGCTCAAGATTATGGAGCGTCAGCAGCTCGACAAGAAACTCAAGAAGTCGGGGCTGAAACTCAAAACATCGCAACTTTATTCTGAAACAGCGCCTTCGCTCCGCGAGTGTGTGGGCATCTTCGGTAATGGTTGTACGGGAGAAATTATTTCGCCTGACGGATTGGTGTTGACAAACAACCATTGCGGTTTTAGCTATGTTCACGCAATGAGTACGATGGACCACAATTATTTGCAGGACGGTTACTTCGCAAAGAGCCGCGCAGAAGAACTCTCTGTGCCCGACCTCGACTTTACTTTCGTGCTCCGCGTGGTAGATGTCACTGCCGACGTTAACGCTGCTGCTGCAGAAAAGAAGGTGGACGTATATACAGCGCAGAGTCAGAGCTTCCTTCAACCCCTTGCGAAGGAATTGCTCGCGAAGAGCGACCTCAAGGACAAGAAGAACTTGAAGCCCAGAATTGTTCCTTACTTCGGTGGCAACGAATTCTACATGTTCTACGAGCAGGTGTTTACCGACGTTCGTCTTGTCGTAAATCCGCCGCAGAATATCGCGCAGTTTGGTTTCAATCAGGACAACTGGCTTTGGCCTCGCCACAATGCCGACTTCGCGGTGTTCCGCGTGTATGCCGATGCCAACGGTGAACCAGCTGATTACGCTGCGACCAACGTGCCTTTGAAGTGCAAAAAGTATTTGCCCATTTCGCTCAAGGGCGTGGAAGAGGGCGACTACACGATGATTATGGGTTTCCCGGGGCGTACGAGCCGTTATCTCACCGCTTCGGAAGTGGCACTCCGCACGCAGAGCCAAAATTTCCCCATTAACCTTGCGGGCGAAGCGCAGCTCAACTTTATGAAGGCACTGATGGACCGCGACAGCGTGGCGAACCTTAAGTTTGCCGATGATTACATGAGCCTCGGCAATGTTGTGAAGAACTACGGTGGAATGAACGAGAGCGTGAAGAAGACCGGACTCATGGGCATCAAGGCGGAAGAGGAAAAAGCGTTTCGCGCCTTTGCTGCCAAGAGCGGAAAGCAGGAATACGTGAATATTATTGACCGTATCGACTCGCTCGTAGCGGCTGTGAAGGACACGTTGCACGACTTCTACCTCGTGAACTACACGCTGGGTGCCATGAGGATGAACGTACCTCCCAAAGCTGTGGAAAACTATCTCGCAGCGCTTGAGGCAGATAGTGCAGCGGGAATTGAAGCAGCGGCTGAGGCGCTTCGCAACGTGCAGAAGATGAATGCACAGGTGGACCTCGAGTTCGACCGCGCTACGATAGAGTTGCTCATTCCTTATTGGACAAAGTACAACCGACTTGGGCTGAAAACTGTGGTAGATACGCCCGATTTCAAGGCGGTGATGGAGGCTGTTTATGCCAAGAGCATCTTCCGTTCAGCCGATGCGCTCGAAGCTTTCCTGGCGGCTCCCTCGGTTGAGGCTTTGAAGAACGATCCTCTTTACGCTTACTGGAAGGCTTATCAGACGTTTACAAAGCAGCATTTCTCTAAGGCGCTTGCAAACTACAATGCGAAGCGTGCGGAGCTTGACAAAATCTACACACGTGGACTCTGCGAAATGTATGATTGGACAAAGGCGCCCGATGCCAACTTCACGCTCCGCATGACTTACGGAAAGGTCGGAGGTTATTCGCCCCGCGACGCTGTGGAGTACGATTGGATGACCGAACTCGACGGCATGCTCGAAAAAGAAAATCCGAAGGACCCCGACTATGTGATGAACGAAGAACTCCGTAAGTTCTACAACAACGCCGACTACGGACGCTACGCTCTGCCTAACGGAAAACTCCCCACTTGCTTCCTCTCGAACAACGATATTACGGGCGGCAACTCAGGTTCGCCGGTGATGAATGCACGCGGAGAGTTGATAGGCGTGGCTTTCGACGGCAATATCGAAAGTCTTTCGAGCGACCTCCGTTTTAACCCCGCTTTGCAGCGTTGTATCAATGTTGACATCCGCTTCGTGTTGTTCCTCATCGACCGTTTCGGTGGCAGCACCTATTTGCTCGACGAATTGGACATTCGCGAATAAACGTAAGTTTGAGTACAAAGAAAACAGCCTCGTCCTGATGTTGCAGGGCGAGGCTGTTTTTGATGTTATGAGGGTTACGAACTTTCTTAAATCCACGTGCGGCGGCGGAATATCCAGTAGAACAGAGCCGTGACGCTGATGGACGAAACGATGACTAAGGGGAATCCCCACCAGGACGTTTCCATGCCGTTAATCAAGTTCATCCCGAAAATGCTAGCTATGAGCGTGGGGAACATCAGTATGATGGAGATGGACGTCATTTGCTTCATGACGCTCGCCATGTTGTTATTAATAATGGAGGCGTAGGTTTCCATCGTAGAGTCGAGGATGTGGGCATAGATATTAGTCGTTTCGCGTGCCTGGTTCATCTCGATGGTGACGTCTTCGATGAGGTCGGCGTCGAGTTCATCGACGGGGAGCTTGAATTTCAACTTCGAAAGCAGCGTTTCGTTTCCACGGATAGAGGTGATGAAGTAAGTAAGGCTGTCCTGCAGGCGCGAAAGGCTGATGAGGTCCTCGTTGTCGATGGCGCGGTCAAGGTTTTGCTTGGCTTCTTCAATCAGCACGTTGATTTGCTTCAGGCGCTTCAAGTACCACACGGCGCTGGAGAGGAACAGGCGGAACACGAGGTCAACGGAGTCGGTGAAACCCATGTTGCGCTTCTGCTGATAGCTCACGAAGTCAATCATCATGTTCGTTTCGTGGTTGCACACCGTGATGCAGATGCCCTTTTTCAGGATGATGCCCAAGGGAATAGTGGTATGCGGCGTGCGCGAGCGTACCTCCTTCACGTAGGGAATACGCAGGATGATGAGTTGCCAGCCCTCGTCGTATTCAAAACGCGAGCGCTCGTCTTTATCTCGAATGTCGTCAAGGAAATAAGAGGGCACACCCAGTTCGCCCGTCAAAAAATCTTCGTCTTCGGTTGTGGGGCAAGTAACCTGCACCCAGCAATCGGGCTGCCACTCTTCGAGCGTGCGCAGCGCTTTGTTAAAGTTCCAGAAAGTAATCATGTAGTAGGCTTCGTTGACCTCCAAGAAAGTTCAGCAATCACTGACGGAGAGGGAAGCAACGCGCTTGTCCTACCCGTCCTATTATTCGCTACAATTTTCCGCGTAATAGTCGTCCATGTGGGGTTTATACTTTGGTTATCGTGGCAAATTTACAATAAAGAAATGAAAGTATAAATGATTTTGGCGATAAAGTTGCTTAAAATCGTTGCGAAACATGCCTTGTAACTTCTCGGGCAAAGGGCGCTACCGGACTTTCATGGCTTATAGCATTTATAGAGTATATAGCATCTATAAGGAATCTGTGACTTCGGTTTTGAGGCTTTAACGATTCTGAGCGCAACTGTTCCACCAGTCCAAGTATTGTTGGGCTACTTTGATGTGGTCGTGGTGCTTGCGGATGTAGTCAACGCTTTGCTGGCGCAGAGTGGGGATTTGTTCGGGATGGAGCGCAAGGTGGCGGAGCGCTTCGTAAACGCTCTGCTCGTTGGGCGCCACGTTGATAATGGGGCGGAGCTGCGCTTCGTTCAGCACTTCGTAGTTCTCGGGCTCACCGCCGCCTACGACAATCAGACCGCGTGCCATGGCTTCGAGGGCGTTCATGGCGGGGGTGTAGCTGTAGAGCTGGTCGAGGATGGCGTCGCTCCCGTTCATCAGCGTCACGTATTCGTTGAACGGCACGCTCTCAACCTTGACGATTTCGCAACGTTCGGGATAGTCGTGTTCGAGTCGCTCAAGCGCATGCAGCATGATGTCCGTTCCTTTGTAAACAGAGCGCTTGCGCTGTATGCCGATGAAGAAACGAACTTTTCGGGGCGGTGTCTGGGGTACGACTACGGGTTGCGTTTTGATGGGGAAGGGGATGAATGTGAGTTTGTCGCTCCACTCGTTGCGGTAGGCTGCGTAGTATTCGTAGAGTCCGGCAACGATGCCGTCGCAGTCGGCGGAAACATATTGGTTCCACTCGCCCTTCGGTCCGCGTAGCCAATCGGTAGTCCAGATGTCGATGTCCTCGCTTTCCCTTACTTCGCAGCCCATGTTGAAATCGGAGTAACGAAAGGTAGTGCAGTCGAGTCCGGCTTTCACCCAGTAGTGGTCCAGTCCGAAGGCGCCCATGAACACGCGCTTGTTGTGGCGGCGCAGATAGTCGTAGAAGGGCTTGTGGCGCTCGGCTTTGAGGGGAAGAAAGACGGGGTTGATGAGTTGTACCACGTCGTAGTCCTTGAACTTGCGGAACTTGCGGAGCAGGCTGAGGTAGTAGCCAATGTCGG
The DNA here is from genome assembly GCA_017425985.1 of Bacteroidaceae bacterium. Lineage (GTDB taxonomy): Bacteria > Bacteroidota > Bacteroidia > Bacteroidales > Bacteroidaceae > Alloprevotella. The sequence goes on from JAFOWI010000213.1 coordinate 12,734, forward strand.
CAATGCGTCCGCGCTCGATGTGGCGGCGCAGGTCGATGTCGCGCGGATAGTTTTTCCAGCCGTCGCCATCGCTTGCCACAGTCACTTCGTGGCCCAATGTTCGCAGACCTTCGGCAAGCGTGGCGTGTACGTTGCTATAATCGCCTAAGAGGAGGATGCGCATGGAGCGGGATTACTTCTTTTGTTGTAAGTATTCGGCAAAAATGCGCGCCGCGGTTTCGACCATCATGGCGCAGGGGCGCTTTTTGTAGTACTCCTGAGTGCGCGCTTCGGGCGTGTGGGGTGTGGGGGCTTGCTTGCTCAGTCCGAGTAGTTCGGCGCAGATGAGTGAGCCGTTTTCGGCTTTGAATTTTTCAGCCAATGCCTGCACTACTTCGTAGTTGCGGGCTTTGCCTTCCTGGTCGGCTCCATCGGTGGCGCCCGTTTCGAGTCCGGCTAAGAGAAACATGCCGCAGGCTGCGCCACACGTCTGGCGCATGCGGCCAATGCCACCGCCAAACGATGCCGACATGCGAAATGCCTGCTCTTCTGTGAAACCGTACATATCAGCGAAGGCTGCAACAACAGCCTGTGAGCAGTTGTAGCCGCTCTTGAAAAGCGCAACGGCGCGCTCTATTCTTTCTTCGTAAGTCATTGGGGATGATTGGGGATGTTGTAGGAGTTATAAATGCTATAGGAGTTATAGATACTATAGATTTTATAGGTTCTATAGATTCTATTAATAGATTCTATAGTCTCAATAGAAATTTCAGTTGTAATTGATTTACTCGTTAGCTTCTTTCAGCTGTTCGATTGCACGACAAAGCTGGTCGGGGCACGATGTAGGCTTGGCGCCGCAACGAATGCCGTTGAGGCGAGCAATGACGTCGTCGTAGGGCATGCCTTTAATCAATGCGCTGATGCCTTGAAGATTGCCGTTGCAACCTCCGTAGAATTTCACATCGACGATGCATCCTTCGCTACCCGTCAGCTCAATGATGCGCGCGCAGGTGCCCTCTGTTTGGTAGATTATTTTTTTCATATGAATGTAGCTGTGTTCAAATTGTTGTTTGCAAAGTTACGTTTTTTATCCAAAATCCTTTCTGCTGTATGGTAAAAAATATGCACTTTCGTAAGTTGAATTTGTGGCGCTTCAGCATGTCGGTAGTTGTGCCTGAGTCGTGTCGGAAAATCGCTGCTTCAAAGTGAATATTTTCTGCATATTCACAAAAACGCTAAAACTCGGAATTTATTTACAAATTTTAACAAATTGACAAATATCAGAAAATACAAAGTTTTAACAATTATTAACTTTCCGGCGCCAAAATCGGAGGTTTTCGCGCCGAAATCGGTCGAAAAAGTCACGACATCGGACTTCGGAAAAACAACATCGGAGGTAATTTTAACAACATCGGACCTTGTTTTAACAACCTTTGAGGTTGTTTTTGCCATTTTGGGGCCCTAAAAAAGGGGAAACCTCGTGGTCTCCCCTTCCGTATTGCAAATATACAACATTTTTGAGCGAAATCCAAATTCGCTTTTTTTGCGAATTTAGAATATTTTAACAATTCGGCAGTACGTTTGCAATCTATGAGTTTACAATTTACGTCGTGTTTTGTAACCTCCATTTTCAGCGCTCGTGCATAATTATGTGCATATTTGCATAAAAATACCGTTTTATGCATATTTTTTGTTGCGAATTTTTAGTCCGTTTTGGGTAGTTGCGTGAAGTTTTTTTGTTGGAAAATGTATGTGATTCATTGTTGTTTCTTAATTTTGCAGGCAGTTTTCAAAACTAAACATTTTTTTATCATGAACAAGGTATCGGAAAACCCTTTCAAAAACCGAACAGCCGACGGGCTACCATTGATGCTCGTGACGGCTTTGTTTGTAACGCTTTATCTGGTGTCGAACGTGATGGCTGTTAAGGTCATTGGCTTGGCGAACCTCTTTTATTTCGATGCGGGCACAATCACTTTCCCCTTTGCCTATATGCTGGGCGACGTGCTCACCGAAATTTGGGGATTCCAAACGGCGAAGAAGGTGATTTGGACAACGTTCGTCTGCAACATTGTGATGGTCGTCTGCACGCAAGTGGGTGTGTGGCTGCCTTCGCCCGAATACATGGCGGAGACAGAAGCGGCTTACAACCATCTGTTTACTTACGTTCCGCGCATCGTGTTAGGGTCGCTGGCAGGTTTCTTGCTGGGCGAGCTCTCTAATGCCTGGCTCATGGAGCGCATCAAGCGCAAGATGAAGGGGCGTCGCCTTTGGGTGCGTACCATTGGCAGTTCGATGGTGGGCTATGTGTTCGACACGCTGCCCTTCGTGCTGATAGCCTTTGCAGGAACCGTTTCGACGCGCGAGTTGCTGTTGATGATGGCGTTTCAGTATTGTTCAAAGTTGTTGATCGAAGCTACGATGGGCACGCCGATGGCTTATGCCGTTGTTCATGCCATTCGTCGCTGGAAACGTTAACCGCCTTTCGTCATGGACCGCTATTCATTGATACACGATAAATTTCCGCGCGAGTTCATTCTGCTGCAAGGGCGCGGTTGTAAGTGGCGCAAGTGTGCATTCTGCGATTACTACACCGACGTGTCCGAGTCGCCCTACGAAGTAAACAAGCCCGTGTTGCAACAGTTGACGGGTGCGTATGGCGTGGTAGATGTAATCAACTCGGGCTCGGCGATGGAAATGGACGAAGCAACGCTCTCTGCGCTTAAGGACCGAGCTTTGGAGCTGGGCGTACATACGCTTTGGTTCGAGGCGCATTACATGTATCGCCACCGTTTGGCAGACTTCGCCGCGCGCTTTGCTCCGATACAGGTGAAGTTTCGTTGCGGCATCGAGACGTTTGACGCCCGACTGCGCACGAGTTGGAACAAAGGCGTAGCTCCCGAAGTGACGGCAGCCGATGTGGCGCGCTACTTCAGCGGCGTTTGCCTGCTCTGTTGCACAGAGGGCGACAGTCGCGAACGCATTTTGAAAGACATCGCTCTGGCGGAGCAACACTTTGAATATTTCAGCGTCAACGTCTTTTGTGAAAACACCACCTCCGTTCGTGCCGACAAAGAGCTGGCGCAGTGGTTTGCCGCTGAAGTCTATCCTCAGCTGAAACATCATCCCAAAGCCGAAGTCCTCCTTGAAAATACCGACCTCGGAGTGGGCGAGTAATGAAAGATTTTTCAGAGAATCGCGCAGACCGTTTTTATAGAAATTACAAAGTTTAAATCTAAAATTTATAGAATCTATAGAACCTATAGAATTTATAGCGTCCATAGTTTCTCAAAACCTCTCAATCCCAATCAACAATGAAACGAACAGACTTATTTTTCGCACTTGCCATAGTGGCAATATTCCTTCCCTTCGCATTGAGCGATGCGCTCTACGATGCCTACAAACTTTTCAACGCCGAGCACGGCATGGTGATGAGTTTCCTAAAATTTGGTGTGCTTTCAACCTTAGGCGAAATGCTGGGCTGCCGCATATCGACGGGCAAATATATTGGGCCCGCTTTCGGCGTGTTGCCGCGCGCTATCGTGTGGGGATTTTTGGGCATGGGCATTAACATGGCGATGATTATCTTCTCGAAAGGAACGCCCTTGTTCCTCGAATACATGGGCATGACGAATGCTGCGCAGTGTTTTGTAGCTGATGGCTTTACGATGGACAAATTGTGGGTGGCGCTATCGGTGTCGATTGCGATGAACACGATTTTTGCTCCTGTCTTCATGACGTTTCACAAAATCACCGATGCGCATATCGCTGCGCACGGGGGTAAACTCAAAGCATTGCTTATCCCCATTCCTATGGCAGAGCGCTTCGCCGCCATTAATTGGCAGATGCAGTGGGGATTTGTGTTTAAGAAGACGATACCTTTCTTCTGGTATCCCGCACATACCATCACCTTCCTCTTACCCTCCGAGCAGCGCGTGCTCTTTGCTGCCTTGCTGGGCATCGTGCTGGGCGTGTTGCTTTCAGTTTCGGTGAAGAAGAAGTAGAAATAAGAATCGGGCATCGCCATTGGCGGTGCCCGAGTTTTATATGTGCTATAGATGCTATAGGTTCTATAGATGCTATAGTTTTTATAGCTTTAAGCGATAAATCGCGTGGAGCATGACGTAGCTGAGGAAGCATTCGGTGCGGCTGAAGGTGCGCGAGGTGGCGCTGAGGTGGCTGAATTCCGCGGTGCGTTCTTTCAGCAGGTCGGTGACTTCGAGTTGGAGGGTGAGCGACTTATCCTTCAGGAAGGTTTGCGAGACGGAGCCGTTGATAATCCATTGGTCGTGGTTGAGCATGGGGTCGGAGAAGCCCGCGCGGGTGTAGAAGATGCACTGAGCGTTAATCTTCATGCCGAAGGGGAGGTCCACTTGTGGCGAGAGGATGACTTCGTAGGTGTGTCCGTCTTGGTTGTACTGAGGTGTTTCCTTATAGCGGGTGTAGCGTCCTTCGTACATCCCGTTGAGCGAGACGCTCCAAATGTCCTTGCGATAGCGAAGTCCGAGGCGCGCGGTGGTGTTAACATTATTGATGCTGGAAAGTCCGAGGTCGTTGCCCATGGCGCCTACAAACCCCGTAGAGTGGTCGTAACTCATGTAGAGGCTTGAGGTGAGCGTCCAGTGGCGCGCCGTGTCGAGCGGTTGCTCTGTGCCTACCGAACCCCACGTGTGGTAACCGCCATTCACGTTCTTCTTGTTGTAACGTGTGAAGCCCGTTGCGGGGTCAATCTGCATGGTGGTCACTACGTCGTTTGTAGAATTGCTGAATCCACCCCACACATTGTAGGAGTCGCCACGCTTCGTGTTGAAGAAGCTGCCGGAGAAGTAAAGGTTGTTATACCATCCCGTCTTCAAGTCGGGGTTGTTCACCGTTTCCGACATGGGGTCGCTCGTGTCGCGAATGGGGAGCAGTTCCTGAAGCGTGGGGCGGAAGGTAGAACCCTGATAATTGAGTTGAATGTAGTTTTGAGCGTCAAACTTATACTTCAACGTCCCGAAGAGGTTCCAATGTGCCGATGTGCGGGTGGGGGCAAAGAAGTCCTTACCCTTCTGATAATACAGATTCTCATTATTGAGCGTCACCAAGGGAGAAATCGCCATGTCCACCTTATCCCATTCGCCCTGAAGGCGCAAAACGACGCGGTGGGCATTGTTGTAGAGGTCGGAGAACGTGGAGTTTTCCACATTGCGCACGAACTCTAACGAGTCGCCGGGAGTGGGGCGGAAACCTACAGGCACGTTGGGGTTGGCGTAGTAATCATAGCGGTCAAGCTGGTAAAGGTCGTGGCGGTCGTCGCTCTTCTCGTGCGTATAATTATAAGCTGCCTTGAGTTTCAGGTGCTTGCTCAAGGGCTCGCTATAATTCACTTCGCCCGTCAAGCGATAATTATCGTTGGGACTATACGTGAATTGGCGGTTGGTCAATTCGGGGCGCGGAGCGTCGGGGCGGAAGTAGCGGTAATGTTGCAGGGCGTCGCTCTCGTGGTCTGTAGTGTAGTAGTTCCCCGTAACGTAAAAGTCGATGGTACGCCCCGCCTTTTGGAACACGTGCGTATAGTTGCCGTAGAAGCCCATACGGTGGTTGTTATATGTGCCCAATCCCGCACTACGTTGCGCATTCACCGCTTGCTGGCGGAGCGCTTCGGGAACGTCGTCCGCCATGAGGCTACCCGCCAAGTTGCCATTGTCGGTGGGCGCTTCGTGATAGGTGGATGAGAAAGATTGACTCTTGTTATCGTCGCCATTGTACGAATAGTTGGCACGCAAGTAGATGCGGTTGAGCGAGTCTATGTTGTAAGTGAGCGTGGCATTCGCATCTCCACCCACGCGATGCGACTTTTGCTCAGCGTGGGCAAAACCGTATTGCGACTTTCCGCCTCCAAGGAAGGTTTCATTGTTGTTGTCGGTGATGGTCGTTTGGTCGTTGTGCCAGAGGTTGACGTTACCATTCACGCGCAAATTGCCCGCTTCCTTGTTGCCCTTGCCGTTGTCCCACTGGAGCATGGCGCCCGCCTTGCGATAGGTGTAGATGCCGTTCAGTCCGCCCCAATACGACCAGTTGCCGTTTTCGTCCACACTCTGATTCTGGCTGACGTTGTTCACTTGCCC
>JAFOWI010000214.1 GCA_017425985.1 Bacteroidaceae bacterium
CATCCTTGCCGGCGAAAACATGGGACCTGCCAAATTGGAAAAAGCCCAAACACTGGGTATTAAACTAATGAATGAAGAGGAATTTCTGAAACTCATAGATTCGTCACTACAGGGATAGATAAAATTAATTATCTCAAATTCAATGATATTGTTCATTAACAATTTTATAATGAGAAATAATCATTAAGTACAATGAGTGTAACATCTCAATAAATTTCACTTATAACTTAATAATTCAAGCAATTTTACTATTTTTGCACACAAGTATTAAAATTAAACGAACTTTTATGAATAGAAATAATATCTTTAGAGGGCTCGGAGTGGCAGTAATTACCCCCTTTATGCAGGACGGGAGTGTTGACTTCCCAGCTCTGGGGCGATTGATAGACGAACAGTTGGAAAGCGGGGTTGACTTCTTCTGCGTATTGGGAACAACGGCAGAAACGCCTACACTCAACAAAAGCGAACGCAAAGAAATAACCAACTTCTTTATACAACGTGTAAACGGAAAAGTACCCTTACTTTTAGGAGCAGGAGGAAACAATACGGCGACTGTCGTTGAAGGTCTTAAGGATATCCCTGAAGGTATTGATGGCTTATTAATCGTAACCCCCTACTACAACAAACCATCACAAGAAGGATTGTATCAACATTATAAAACTATTGCAGAAGCGACGACTCTCCCCATTGTTCTATACAACGTTCCGGGAAGAACAGGAGTGAACATGAGCGCTGATACAACCTTAAGACTCGCACGCGAATTCAACAATATCATTGCAACAAAAGAGGCTTCGGGCAACATCGCACAAATCGAAGAAATCATCATTAATGCCCCTAAAGGATTTGAAGTACTGAGTGGCGATGATGGCATAGCATACGAATTGATGGTTGCAGGAGCTGTAGGCGCTATCACTGTTATAGGCAATTCGCATGCAAAGGAATTTGGCGAAATGGTACATGCAATTCAAGAAGGAAATATTCAAAAAGCGCGTACAATTCATCAAAGCTTTGCAACATTATATAAACTACTATTCGTTGATGGCAACCCTGCAGGTATTAAATCCGTGCTCGCTTTACAGGGAAAAATTCAAAATGTATTGCGCCTACCATTAGTGCCCGCAAGCACTAAAACGCAAACTGAAATCCAACATTTTTTAAATTAATAAATTTTACGGATGAAAAACAAAATAACACTTATATTATTAATATCCATAGTAAGTACTATCGTAGCAGGAGCAACTCCGCCAATACGTAAGTTTTATGGATATCGCCAGCCAGATGGTAGTGTTGCTATGATTCAAAAGCATGGCAACGGACATTATATTTTTTACTCTACAACAGAAGGAATTCCACTTTTACTAAACGAGAACAAAACCTTGTGTTATGCCGTTAGTAATCAAGGAGAAGTTGTTTGCTCTACTCTTCCATACATAAACAAACAACCTCTAAATCAGCCGAATGTAATCACATCTGTAAGGGATATGGCTAAAGCATTAGAAATGCAAGAAGCAGCACACACTTCTCAAAGTACATCTAAAAATAGAACACTCAATGCACTGAATACAGATGGTCTTGGAACATACGGAACAAGTGGTAATGGTTGTGTTAAGAGTATAGGAGAAATTACAATTCCTGTTATTATGGTGGAATTTCCCGACAGAACGTTTGATGCTACTACAACACAATCCAAAGTAAGCCGTATGCTTAATGAAGAAGGCTATAGCGATGAAGAATTTTGCAAAGGGAGTGTGAAAGATTATTTTGAACATCAATCAAATGAATTATTCTCACCTTCTTTCGAAGTTGTAGCTATTATCAAAGCTGATGAGTCATATGCTTACTATGGAAAAAATAGCGGTAGCAGTATTGACACTGGTTCCAAAAAGCTGATCAACGAAGCTATCAACAAAGCAGAAGCGCAAGGTGTTGACTTTAGCAAATTCACTCATGAAGGGAAAGTGCCATTAATAAATATTTACTACGCAGGTCCTGGCGAACACTCTGCTTTTGAAGAAGGATGCGAAGACTACTTATGGGCACACTTTAGCGAATACTTACTCACTTCTAAAAAAGGGATCCGTTTCAAATCATATTTCATCGGCAATGAAATTTTCCAAAATTACAAGAAAGAAGAAAGCGGAGAACTCGTAGTTACAGAATCAAAGATGGACGGAATCGGCGTATTCTGCCATGAATTCAGCCACGCATTAGGATTACCAGACTTTTATTATACAGGAAGTAATGCTACGATTAATGACACCTTGCTAACTATGGACTTTTGGTCTATTATGGACTACGGTCAATATGCTTACGATGGTTATGCACCAGTCCCCTACACAGCATACGAAAAATGCTACATGGGTTGGTTGAACATAAAAGAACTTACAGCTGAAGATGCAGGAGAGCACCAAATTTATGCTACAGGACAAGATAATGAGGGAAATACCGCCTACATCATTCGCAACGAACAGAACAAACGCGAATATTACATTCTTGAAAATCGACAAACAGGAACATGGCATCCCAACTTCTTAGGAAGCGGAATGCTTGTACTACATGTTGACTACGATGCAAATAGTTGGACCTACAATCGCCCAAACAACGAACCGCAGCATCAGAGAATGCAATATGTACCAGCTGATGGAAGAAAGCAATCGAATAGTACAAAGAATGGATGGAACGACTATAAAGGTGACCTCTATCCTGGTATAACCTACAATTATAACCTTACCGATTCAACATTCCCTGCTGCTACAACATTTACAGGCGGATTTCTTGGTAAACCAATTTACGACATTAACGAAGAAAACGGAATCATTACATTCTATTATCTGACAGATAGAGCTTCAAGCGGCATTAATACGATTGTAACTGATTCGAACCACAATTCCGAAATCTTCTACGACCTTAATGGACGTATCGTAAAACAC
>JAFOWI010000215.1 GCA_017425985.1 Bacteroidaceae bacterium
CGGCGCAACTCCAATATAACTGGCATATTGCCTAGCATTGTCAAACATCTTAAAATTATGCGTAGCTACGATTGTGTTGACTGCATTTACAATACCTATACCACTGATGGTTAGTAATAGCTGGTAGTTATTCTTGAGTTCTGCATCAGAATCTATGGTTTGCGCCATATCTTTTTCAATGTCCAGCACTTGGGTTTCAAGAAACTCTAATAATTCTTTCGTTCGTTTGATAGTCCCAGGACTTGATGAATGACTTCCAACCTCCTTAAGTTGCGCCTTACAACGGGCAATCTCTACAACAAGACTCTTTCTTTCAGCCATTAATGCTTTCAACTTGCGTATGCTGTTAGTTGCTAATTTGGAGAGTTTAATATCCTCACGATGCAGGTAAGCGTAACTGGCAATTCTGTAAGCGTCAACCTTATCGTTCTTACCATGAGTAAGTCCAAACGAACGCTTAAGATGTAGTGGACTTTGAACGGAATACGAAACCGCTTGCTGCTCTAGGAATAGGCATAAATCATAGGTATAATGCCCTGTAGCTTCCATGCAGAAAAGAGTATTTGTGAGTGAAACTCCGCATTTATGTAACCACCGTTTCATCTCCTTGAATCCGTCAGGCGAATTAGAGAATTTTTCACAAACTGAAGCCTTGCTAGCTTTCTCCTTCTTGTAAATTGCGACATCAATCGTCTTTTTCGAGATGTCAACACCAATGTAAAAATCTTTTTGCATAACTTTGCAAATGTTTGATTGATAGGTTAACCAGGAGTTGAACTAACTACATCCTTTATTAGATCTTAGAATCTACAAATATAGTTGGCTCTTCCGTTCAACGGAAAGGAGAAGAGGACTGTTTCTGTGTATAGTTCTATAACTAGATTGCACAATAGTTCACCTCTCTCCTTTGGTTAACTTTTTTACAAAGATAAGCACTTAATCGCTTATTTTTTTCATTTGCAAATCTAAAGGAAACCACAGAACTCACAGAGGCGCACTTGCTTCGCGTGCTTGCCTTGCGGGGTGTGCAGGTTCGCCCCTCGTGGGGCGGCGGGCCGACATAAAGTGGCCCCTACACCTTGCGGGATGTTTGTGCAACGATATGCATTTCTGCACGAAAAAACAATCGTCCGCTTGCGACGGAATCGCATGCGGACGATGATTGCTACGCTGATAATAGCGCGCGACGCGCCTTATCTCACCAACAGGACGGGGCGATAATCGCTTTGTTCAGCGCAGGATACGAAGCCTACCGATGTTTGCGCCTGCGGTCGGTATGCTCGCGCAAATGCCTTGAGCGTTTTGAGCGTAATGTCCTTAGGAGCGTGTGTTGATGGAGTAGAATTTTGCATAGGCAAGCGGGGATTTACTCCTGCAAAAGCGATGGTCGCCGGCAGGTTGGGAAACAATAATTTGAGGTTTACACTTCATATAACGAAGTTTTCGTAAATATATTGTGCAGCAGAGGCATAAAAAGTTTTTCCCTGCATATTCGGGGCGACTCAGAATTTAATCGTATATTTGCAGAGATAAGGTTTTGCAGCCTTCCGAAATCCGTAAATCTAAGAACTTCATAAACATTACAGTATGCTACGTTCGTTATTAGTGCTCGGCGCTTATGGCGTTGGATGCCTGGCAGCTATGGGACAATCTTTGCTCCCCATGCCCACACACTACACTCCTGCGAAGGGTAGTTTCAAGTTTACTTCAAACATCGAGATGAAGGTGGAACAAGGTGCGCCTGCGCCCACCGTACTGTTGAACGAGGCGCTCACGCCTGCTGCCCAGTGCAAGGCTGACGGCAAGGCGGTGGTGCTCGTGCGCCCCTATGCGGGAGCACCTACCACAGAGTCGTACAAACTGAGGGTTACGACCGACTCTATTGTAATCGACGCAGCAAGCCAGGATGCCTTGACACGCTGCGGTGCAACGCTCCTGCAGCTACGCAAGGACGAACAGAGCCTATATTGCGTTGAAATCGAGGACCATCCGGCTTACGCATGGCGCGGTGTGATGCTCGACGTGTCGCGCCACTTCTTTACGCTCGACCATATCAGAAAGCAGATTGATATTATGGCGTTGTACAAACTCAACACGCTCCACCTCCACCTTACAGACGCCGCAGGATGGCGCATGGAGATTAAGCGCTACCCCCGACTGACGAGCGAGGCAGCATGGCGCACAAGCGAGTCGTGGAAAGAGTGGTGGAACGGCGGACGTGCGTACATGAAGGAAGGCGAACCCGGTGCGCACGGCGGTTACTACACGCAGGACGAACTGCGCGAGCTCGTAGTTTACGCCAAGGAGCGTGGCATCACGATTATCCCCGAGGTTGAAATGCCGGGCCACTCTGAAGAAGTGCTGGCGGTGTATCCCGAACTGTCGTGCACGCACATCCCCTTGAAAGCAGCCGACTTCTGCCCCGGTAACATTGGGACTTACGACTTTCTGGAAAACGTGTTGCTCGAAGTAATGGACGTATTTCCGGCGCAATACATCCACGTGGGTGGCGACGAAGCCGGAAAGGCAGCCTGGCCCACGTGCGAACTCTGTAAGAAGAAGGCCGCTGAATTGGGGCTTGAGAAAGTACAACAATTGCAGGGCCACCTCATTCGCCACATGAATGAATTTCTCCTGAAGCACGGACGCACGCTCGTAGGCTGGGACGAAGTGTTGGCCGACACGCTCGTACCCGGCACGCACATCATGAACTGGCGCTCAACATCGCTTGCGCGCGAGGCTGTGCAGCGCGGACTCAAGGTGATCCTCACGCCCAGCGCATATTGCTACTTCGACTATTACCAGGACGCTCCGCCCTTCCAGCCCGAAGCTATTGGCGGATACCTGCCCCTCGAACAAGTGTATAAGAACGTGTCGATGGACGAACTCAATGCCGAGGAACGCAAGAGCGTGATTGGCATCCAGGGCAACCTTTGGGCGGAATATATCCCCACGCCCGAGCATGCCGAATACATGCTCTACCCACGCGCATTGGCGATTGCCGAAATCGGCTGGAATGCTGAAGAGCGCCCTGCTTACAAGGACTTCCACAAAACGGCACTTGCTGCCGTAGCTTCGCTCAAACAGCGCGGTGTGAACAGCTTTGACTTAGCCACAGAAATAGGCTTGCGCAAGGAGTGCAAGGAGCCCGTGAAGCACAAGGCGGTGGGTTGCCCTGTAAGCTACAACCTGCCCTATTCGCCCTACTACGTAGCCGGTGGCGAAACAACGCTGACCGACGGCTTGCGCGGCGGATGGACTTACTCCGACCAGCGCTGGCAGGGCTTCATCAAGGACGACCGCTTCGACGTAGTCATTGACCTTGGCAAGGAACAGACGATTCGCGAAGTTTCAACCGGATTTATCGAAGCCAACGGCGCAGAGGTGTGGCTGCCCGCCACATATGAAATCTACGTATCGGCAGATGGCAAGGACTTCACCGAAGTCGCTGTGCAGACCTACAAAATTGGTCGCCACGACCGCAAAGCCTGTCAAACCTACACTTGGAAGGGCAAAGCCAAGGGTCGCTACTTGCGCGTCAAGGCCAAACCTTCTGAACACGGCGGCTGGATTTTTGCCGACGAAGTCATCGTGAAGTAATGCCAAATAAGATGTAAGCATTACAATAAATGCTCAAAAACAGGGTAAGTTTGTTGCAAATTGACAGGTTGAAATGTTAAAATTTGCAGAAACTTACCTTTTTTTGTGTCTTTACTATATATTATTGAGTAAATTTGCAATGATTAACAATTTTATACTAATATTTTCAGAATGAAAAGGCTTACGTTTTTACTCCTGATGCTGGTAATGGCATTAGGCATGAGTGCCCAAGACAAGAAAGTGGCATTCTACAAAGCTACAGTGGACAACAACCAATATCAAAGCGGTGAAGGTCCTGAAAAAGCCATCGACGGCGATTACTCAACGCTTTGGCACAGTCCGTATTCGGGAACAAAATTCCCCATCAAGCTGACAACATCTTTCCGTCAGAAGACTCACGTTGACTATGTACGCTACGTGCCTCGCCAGAGCGGAGAAAACGGAAACTGGAGCAAGGTCAAGGTGGAATACAGCACCTCTGCTACAGGCGGAACTTTCGTAACTGTCGGCACATTCAATCCTAACGGCTCAAGTTCTGCGCTGGACATTCCCTTAGGTGAGGGCGGCGTAGAATGCGGTCAGATTCGCTTTACGATAGAATCGGGCCTCTACGGCTGGGCATCGGCTGCCGAAATAGAAGCCTACGTAATTGACAACACTAAGTACGACGCATTTGCTCAGTACTTCACCGACGATTTGTTCACAGAGCTCAAGCCCGAAGTGACAAGCGCAGAAGGCATTGAAGACGCTGATGCAAAAGCATTGGTGAGCAACCTCTTGAAGGATGCTGCGAACTACAAGAAGTTCCGCGTGGGCGAATACGAAGCTTACATGCCTACAAGCACACTTCGCAACATGCTCAAGGTGAGCAGCCAGTACAACAACTACGAAAACCCCACGGGCGTTTACCTCAAGGTGGGCGAAAAGTGCATCGTAATGGCGAGCGGCATTGGTAGCGACGCTGTAGGTTTGAAAATCAAGAACTGGGTGGAAAACGAAAACTCAAGCGAATACAGCCTCCGCAACGGTATCAACTACATCACCGCCACTTCTGAAGGCAACGTCTTCGTAAACTACTACACAAACAACTTCGAAACTGCTCCCAACGTGAAGCTTCACTTCATCAACGCTCCCGTTCAGGGCTATTGGGACCAGGAAACGATGACCAATGCTGATTGGAGAAAACTCCTTTCAGGCCGCAGCACCAGCGACAACACTATTTTGATTACTCGCTCAAAGCATGCACAGTTGGCTTACCCCGTGAGCGCATGGCTGGAATATTGCCCCTCAAACATCGACTCTACGATGACGCTCTACCAGCAAGTGCAATGGGCTGAACGCGATATCCTCGGCCTCGAACGCTATGGCAAGCAGGTGAAGAACCGTCAGCTCTTCTATGCCACAACTTACGGCTTCATGGCTGCAGGTGGCGAAGGTTCTTACTGCAACGTAACCAGCTTGGGCGGCATTATGCGTCCCGACTCTAAGAACTTCGACTTCTGGGGCGTAGGTCACGAATGGGGACACAACAATCAGGTGACTCCCGGCTTCAAGTGGAGCGGATGTGGCGAAACTACTAACAACATCTACGCAGCTTGGGCACAGCTCAACTTCACCGGCAATCGCCACAGCCTCCGTCTTGAAGACGAATACTCAGGTGTGAACGACTACTCGGGCACACGTGGCGGACGTATGCAGACTTACTTCGAAGAAGCTTTGCGCAAGGGCGTTGCATGGCAGCTTCAGGATGGTCCGGACTACCACGGAGCTACGCCTAACACGATTACCGTACAGGGCCAGGACGCTAATGGCAACACAACCGGCACAGTAACAACTACAAGCCGCAACTACGACCACTTTGTGAAGCTCGTACCCTTCTGGCAGCTCACACTTTGGGGAACGCTCGCAGGTAAGTGTCCCGACATTGTGCCTATGGTGATTGAGTCTATCCGCACTACTGACAACTACGGTTCAACTTACAACACCAACGGTAAGCAGCAAGTGAACTGGATGAAGCTTGCGTGCGACAGCACCAAACTTAACCTCCTCCCCTTCTTCGAAAAGGCAGGTATGCTCCGTCCTATCAACGCTTACATCGAAGATTACGGCGCTGGCTGGAACATTATTACTGAACAGATGATTAATAAGTTGAAGAGCCACGTAGCTAATCAGGGCTATGCCGAAGTTACGGAAGAACTCAACTATATTAATGCACACAACTTCCACATCTACCGCGACAACCTCAAACTCGACGTTCCCGAAACGCTCGGTACAGGCTGCTCTTACAAAAACGGTAAGGTGAAGGTGAGCCATGCTCAGGTGAAGAACGCAGTGGCATTCGAAACTTACAACACTGCCGGCAAGCTCGTACGCATCACAATGTACGGACTCGACAGCGACGACAACCACTCTTTCACTCAGGTGCTCTACCCCGGTAGCAACGACGAAGCCGAAGCAGCTGCTTACATCATGGCTGTAGGTTACGACGGCACACGTGCAAAGATTTACGAAAACATCAACATTCAGAAGTCGCTCTCGGCGAATCATTACTATCGCATCGTAAGCAGCGCTAAGGGAGGTGCACTCTCCAGCGGTGTTTCTACTGTGAAGAATGCAGATGGTAGCATCACGTGGGCATTGGAACGCGCAACCGCAAGCGCTACTCAGCTCGACCAAATCTGGCAGTGGAAGAAGGTAGGCGACAAGACTTACCTCTACAATCCTCAGGCTGACAGCTACTTCACAGGCTCTTCGAACTCATCTGTAAGCCAACTCGTAGCAGCAGCTGATGCAAAGGCTTGGGACGCTGTATGCGTTGACGAAGCTAAGCAGCTCTATATATTTAATATGAGTGGCACAGGCGACTACCTCAACTCCTACTCAAACACTTCAACAGGCTTCTGGGGTGGTGGCGAAAGCGATGCCAACAATATCTGGAAAGTGGAAGAAGTAACAAGCGTGAGCCTCTCTGTACCTGCAGCCGGCTACATCGGCACTTGCTACCCCTTCGCTGTAACAATCCCCGAAGGACTCGAAGCTTACGTTGTTGCAAACACTGAAAACAGCAACTTCGAAGGTGCAGCATTCGACTATGCTATGCTTAAGAAGGTGGAAGGCAACGTAATCCCTGCCAACATGCCCGTTATCTACAAGGGTGCCAAGGGTACTTACACCATGAATTTCGTAGTTAACGATGCTACTGCTGCTACAACGCCCAACCTCTTGAAGGGAACACTCCTGAAGCAGAAAGTAAACAAGGGAACTGTGCTCTCAGTAATTAGCGGAACAACGGAAGGCGGTGCAACAGCTTTGATTAAGGGTACGGCTTCGGTTACAACTGTTGTAGCTAACCGTGCATACCTCCTTAAGGAAGAAGTTGGCGGCCTGATGCAGCTCCTCTTCAAGGAAGAAACTGCTGACGCGCCCGAAGTTCCCGGCGACGGCGAAGAACCCGGCGATTCAACAACGACTGACGCTTCTACAAACCCCGCCGATTATGCAAACATCGTTTACGGTGAAAATGTAGAAACCCGTGCAGGTTCAGAGTTTGTGCTTCCCATCATGATGCGCAACACTGAAGACATCATCTCACTCCAGGTTGACCTTTGCCTCCCCCAAGGCTTCACTGCTAAGGTGGACGAAGACGGATACCACTTCATCGAAGGAAACAGCGACCGCCTCAAGCGTTCATTCACGCTCGAAAGCTCAACGCTCCCCGATGGCAACACACGCATCATTTGCTATTCATCAAAGAACGATGCCATTATCGGAACCGAAGGCGAAGTATTCAACATCACCCTGATTGCCAACGACACTATCGCTGATGGCGATTACGAAATTTCTTACAAGAAAATCGTGATGACAAAGAACGATGCTGCCACAGCTTTCGAAGTAGCTCACGTAAAGTCTGTTGTAACCGTAACAAGCGTGATGCTCGGCGACGTCAACGAGGATGGTAAGATTAACGTGTCGGACGTTTCAGGCGTAGTGAGCCTGGTTCTCCAGGGCGGCGCGAATGCTTATAATAAGGTGGCAGACGTTAACAGCGACGGCTTGATCAATGTTTCCGACGTTTCGGGCATTGTAAGCATGACGTTGAGCAACGCTATGAGCAACAAGCTCGATGCTCCCACAGCGCCTGCAGCGATGACTACTTACAACGAAGTTGCTTCTTCAGTGTTCATCGAACCCTTCCAGATTAACCCCGGCGAAGAAAAGGAAATCCTCGTGAACCTCAACAACCCCGACCTGGGCGTAATCAGCTTCCAGTTCGACCTCACATTGCCCGAAGGTCTTGAAATCGCTTAC
>JAFOWI010000216.1 GCA_017425985.1 Bacteroidaceae bacterium
ATGCAACAATGCAGAATCATCATTCGTTTGGGACGAATATTCTCTTGCAGCTTGCGGTGCGAAGCGCACATACCACCTTCGCGTAGTGAAAACCGTCAAATTAATCAAAAGATAGGCTATCACAACAACGAGTTAAGCATCAACCTCTGTCGGACGTAACGGCAAGGAGCTATATCAAAAAGAACAACCATTCAATCAATATTTAAAGCGAGAGCGCAAGTCGGGTGACTGACTTGCGCTCTCGCTGTTTATGATTTTAAAATGTATTAGTCGCAAACGATGCGGAAACCTAAATAATTGAAGCATCCGCCCGATGTATTGTAATTGCGAACAGCTGTGCGACAGTTGCGAGGGTCTTCTTCAGCAAACGAACCTCCGCGCATGATGCGTTCCGCACCGAAGTCGGGGCCTTTAGGATTGGTCTGTGCAGCAGGTGTATAATCCGTTTTGTAGTCAGCACACCATTCCCACACGTTGCCGCTCATGTCGTAAATTCCCAATTCGTTGGGCTGAAGTTGCTTAACAGGATGCGGATACCCCTGCGAGTTAATCTTGTTCCATCCTACGGCGTTGAGGTCGTCGCTGCCGGCAAAGAGCTTCTTCGCAGCTTTGTGACCTCCTCGGGCAGCATATTCCCACTCTGCTTCGGTAGGCAGGCGGAAGTTTACGCCCGTCTCAGCACTGAGTCGCTGCACGAACTCCTGACATTCCTCCCACGTCACGTTTTCAACGGGGTTGTTCAGTTCGCCTGTAAATTCTGATGGATTACGTCCGGTTACAGCCTCAAACAACGCCTGCGTCACCTCGGTTTCGGCCATGTAATAGCTATCGAGCGTCACCTCGTGAACGGGCTTTTCGTCGTCGTAAGGATTAACTTGTTCGGGCGTCGCTCCCATCATGAACTTGCCACCAATCACGCGTATCATCGTGAACGCTATGCCATTAACATTAAACGTTTTAGGAGCCAGCGAAACCATCGATTTGGTGAGCTTCACGGGCGTGTTTTGCTCAAACGTAATGACCGTATCGAAGGGCAGATGCTCGTCCTTCTTGATGCTTACGCTGTATTTTCCGGGCTGTACGGGAAGGTCCAGAAGCGGAGTTTTGCCGATGAGCGAATCGTTGAGGAAGACTTCTGCATCCATCGGGTCCGTGCCGATGCTGAACAATGCAGGCTTCACCTCTTTGAGCTTGAGGTTGACATCGACAATGCAGGGTTGCGAGCCGACAAGCGTATCGAGCACGTAAGGTTCGTAGCCTTCCATTTCGATGCGTACGCTGTGCTTTCCCTGTGGTGTGGTATGGCGAATCACGGGACTCACGCCCACCATCGCTGTGTCAATCCTGACAGTTGCTCCCTCGGGATGCGTATAGACGTAGAGGAGCGATTGCTTCACCTGCGTTTTTACCAGCGTTTTGTCAATCATCTTCGAATCGCTGAGGATTTGCTCAGACACGTCGAGCGTGTCGTAGCCAGGCTTCACGAGCAATATCTGATGATAGCCTTTCGCAATTTTGTGTCCGTTGAGAGGCGTGAGGCCTACGCTTTCGCCATCGATGATGACTTTCGCCGCTTCGGGTTTCGAAATAACGTAAAGCGTGGTGGGCGTAAGGTTCTGCTCCTTCAAGGCGTGGTTCAACACAACGGGCGAAGCACCAAAGTTTTCGGTTTTCGTAATGGTTTCGTAGCCTTCCTTCGAAATCTTGATGGTGTGCTTGCCGCGGCTACACTTAATGCCTTCGATGGGCGTCGTACCGATAACTTTGTCGTCAACGGCTACTGTTGCGCCTGCCGGACTCGTCACGACATAGAATTCAGTGGTCTGCGGAGTCGTCGAACTCTTTTTGGGCTTGGCAGGCTTTTTAGGCTGCTTGATGGTGATGGCTTTTTGTGCCACAACCTCTGTGGGCAACGCAGAGATGAATATGCCGGAAAGTAAATAAAATAATACGTGTGCTATTCTTATCATTGTTTCGTTCTATTAATATTGTCCGTTGGTCACGGGGTACTTCGTGTTGTCGATGGTAATCGTGCCGTTGTGGAAGTTGTTTTGCAGATAAGTACCTTCGTAAACCCATCCTTCGGTGCTCGAGAGCTTACCTTCGCTATATTCGTCGTTGTGATATACGCCTTCGAAGGTGTTGGCACCGTTGGTGGTGACGTAATTACCATTTCCGTCGCGCAGACCATTGATGTAATGGCCCTTATACGTTCCTTCGGCATAAATTCCGACTCCCTCGCCGTTGGGCACAGTGTCGGCATTCACAGCTCCGGTGTACGTGAAGCGAATACCGTTGGCATTTACGAAATCGTAATTCACAACGTTCGTAATCGTATCGTTGACAACGATTTCCTCGCTCTCGCCTCCTCCGGCAAATGTTGTAGCCAAAAGCACAACAGCCAACACGACTACGGCTGCGATGCCTCCGAAAATGAATTTGCGCTTGCGCTTAGCCGTAGCTTCGTCGTCCGATTCTGTATCGTCGGCATAATTGCCCGACACGAGTTCCGTAGCTTCCGAATCAGCTGCTACACCGGCTTCGGCAGGCACTGCATCGAGCAGTTTGAGGAATGCTTCCACACTTTGCGGACGATTTTTGCGCTGGGGCTGCATGGCAGCGATGATTGCCTTGCGGCTTGCTTCGGAAATGTCCTGTGGCAATGGGGGAAGTCCGTCGTCGAAAATTTCGTTTGCATCGGGCGGCACTTCGCCTGTCAGCAACTTATAGAATGTGGCGCCGAGCGCATAGATATCGGTTGAGGGCGAAAAGGTGCCAACGCCGCCCTGCTTGTATTGCTCTACGGGTGCGTAGCCATGGCTGATGCCTACTGGAGTAGTGCTGGTTTGATGGCCTTCGCTATCATAGCGCTTTGAGAGACCAAAGTCAATCAGCACAGCGTTGTCGAGGTCGTTGAGCAGGATATTTGCAGGTTTGATGTCCAAATGGTTGATGCTGCGCGAATGAATGTAAGCAAGCGCGTCTGCAACCTGACGAATGTAGCGCACAGCCTTCTGCTCAGAAATTTTTCCGAACGACGAGAGCGAACCGCTGTCGATGTACTCCATGACGTAGTAGGCAGTGTCGTTTTCCTCGAACACGTCGTAGATACGGATAATATTGGGGTGGTTGAACTCCGCGATGTTCAAGGCTTCCTTCACGAACTTCTGGCGAAAGCGTTCAACCATCTCGACGCTTCCGGCAGAGCCTACGGACACTTGCGATGTCTCCTGATCGCGATTGCAGAGCGACTTCATGAAAAACTCCTTAATCGCCACCTTGCGCTGCAGCGCTACCTGTGTGGCCATGTAAGTGATGCCAAAGCCACCTTGTCCGAGCACCTTTTCAATCTTATATTTACCTCCTTGAAGGACGGAATTGGGTTTCAGGTTCATAGTCCTCAGTTTTTGAATAATTCAGGCTTTATCTGTTGTAGTTTTATGTTGCGATGTTATTTCAATTTCAAATCGAGCTTCCAAGGCGCGCCGCAGTATTGGCATTTCTTGTTTTGCTTCAGGATTTTGTAGGGCACTTCGCCTAAAAAGTGTTTGCAGCTCGGATTCGGGCAAACGTAGTTGGAAATCAACTTGTCCTTAGCCTTTTTGCGCTCTTCCATGCTCGTGTCCTTCGAGCAGAACACCTTGATGATGGCAACGAGCGAAATCAGCGAAATTACGATTGTCGCCCACTTAGGCACGGGCAATAAGTAGTTTGTGACGGGAATAGCCACTGCCGACAAGCCCCCTATCAGCATGGGAATCATGCGCATCTTGTTGCGCTTCTGCATCGTCTTGGTGATGCGTTCGCACTCGCTTTCGTACTCGCTCCACACCTTTTCGAGGTGCGACACCGACATGGTTTGCATCGCGCGAATTTCGCCCACGTACTTGAGCGTCACTTCGATGATTCGTTCGAGCGGAAGCACAAACTTTTCCTTTCCGAGGCAGATGTTGCTGTTCAAATCTACGCACATAGAGAGCACTTCGTGGTCATCGACGAACGTGACATTCTGGTCCTTAAGATTCTTGACGTATATCTTGCCGTTCTCGTCGAATACGATTTTGCAATGCGCCGAATTTTCCTGAGGCACACAGCGACTCACCGATTTGGGCACACAGTTGGCAGGGCCAAGGCTGGGCGTCTTCTGCACATCGTTGTAGTTGATGCACAACAATATGTTGCCTTTTTCAGGCTCGCGACCTACAAGAACTTCGATTCCCTTTAAAGATTCTAACATAATTTTAAGTTAATATGCAGTGTTTCTGTCCTGATTATAGAAAAAAACCTAATCGCTCATCGTGCGGGCAAAGCTGCATTCGCTGCAGCGCTCAATGCCCAACGAGCAATTAGGTCGCAAATTTAAACATTTTTTTACGAATAGACACGCCTAAACGACTAAAAAAACAGCAGAATCGGGCATGAATCACCCCGATTTTATAAACTTAGTAATCAAATCTTTGTGTAAAAAAAGAAGGAGCCTTGTTTCAGCTCTTTCTTCGAGCCGAAAATATCATCCCCGAAGCAGCTGCAAGCACATCGTTCCGAGCTACGACTCTGCCAAAACACCAAACAACGGGCGCAACGAAAATTTCAGAAAAACAGCACGATTCGGACACCAGGCAACGCGGAAAGCCGTACGACAGTTGCAAAAAATGTTTTTCCGACCGTCGGAGCCGTACGACAGCTGCAAAAAATGTTTTTCTAACTATCGGAGCTGTACGACAGTCGCAAAAAATGTTTTTCTAACCGTCGAAGCCGTACGACAGTCAC
>JAFOWI010000217.1 GCA_017425985.1 Bacteroidaceae bacterium
GTCATGGCGAGTACAAGTCCCTGTGTGCTCAGTTTGTGGGAGGACCAATTTGGAAATTTGGCGTCGTTTACCAAACGCGTGTAGGGCAGAGCGAGGATGACGATGAGGTCGATGATGAGCATGATGTAGCCCATAGCAATCACGTTGAACTCAAACCCCGGAGTAGGCGCAACAGCTGGCGCAACGATGGGGAGCAGAACAGCTCCTGCCGTTGTCAGTACCTGCGTGAGGAAGAAGATGAGGAGTAGGAGAAATATATTCATGATTTCTGCAAATGTTGTCGTCGCAAAGGTTGAGGCTGGTTTTCCGAAATTTCGTTTACAGCCTACGACTATCGAATAAGATGCAGCGAGCCATTTCGGCGTCGTGCTGAATTTGTTGTTGCAACGCTTCTAACGAAGGGAAACGTATTTCGTCGCGGAGACGAGTGACGAATCTGAGCACGACGTGTTTTCCGTACAAGAGGTCGGAGTAATTGAATACGTGTGCCTCGATAGAAATGTTTTCGCCGTTGTTGATAGTGGGGCGTCTGCCAATGTTCAGCACGCAGGAGTGGGTGGTTCCGTCGATTTCAATCCAGGCAGCGTAAACTCCGCAAGGAGGAATGAGTTTGCAGGCGTTGCTAACCTCAATGTTGGCGGTGGGAAATCCGATGGAGCGTCCTATTTTGTGGCCTTCAACGACAGTTCCGCTGAGCAAATATTCGTAACCTAAGCATTGGTTAGCTGCAGAAATGTCGCCCTTCATG
Source organism: Bacteroidaceae bacterium (assembly GCA_017425985.1). GTDB lineage: Bacteria > Bacteroidota > Bacteroidia > Bacteroidales > Bacteroidaceae > Alloprevotella. Next base: position 749 of record JAFOWI010000217.1, read on the forward strand.
ATTGTGCGGCGAATGTGCGTGCTGCTTACCTTGATGGAGTCAACAGTGTGGCCCTCGCAGAGGATTACTTCAATGCCGAGGGCTTGACCGTAGCGGTAGTAGTCCTCAAAACCTTCGTGCTGGTTGCAACCGAAGTGGTGGTCGTAGCCAATGAGGAGTGTTGTGATTCCGTATTGGTCGCGCAGATGGGTACGCATGAATTCCTCTGCACTAAGATGGCGAAAATCTTCGGTGAATTCGAGAAAAACGACTTTGTCAACGCCTATCTGATGCAGCAAGCGCTCTTTCTCGGAATTGGTGGTGAGCAATTCGGGGATATAGTCCTTGCGCAACACGCGGCGCGGATGTTCCTTGAAAGTAATGACGACTGCCTTTTGGCCACGACGCTTCGCCTCGCTCACCAATTGGCGGAGCAAGAATTTATGTCCTTCATGAACACCATCGAAGAAGCCTATCGTAGCAACCATGTCAGCTGAAGTTTGAATTACTTTTGAGGAAATATCTACTAAATTTGATTCGCGTGCCGATTATAGGAGCAATCGTTCGGCGTCGGGCAACCAAAGACTGTTTGCCGGCGCAACAATGGCTTGCAGACCGCATTGGCGCGCTGCGATGCAGTTGGCTTCGGCATCGTCGAAGAACAGAATGTCGGCTGCATCGCAACCTATGCCGTCAACGACGGCTTTGAAAATTTCGGGCTGCGGTTTTTCGCAACCTAACTCGTAACTGAGAAAAACTTTGTCAAAGAAGTGTTCTACGCTGAGGCCTTTGTAGCGAAAATAGCCATCGACAGCCATGCGCCAGTGCACGGGATTTGTGTTGGAAAGCACGTGTAGCGTGTATTTCTCCTTTAGGCGGAGCAACATTTCCAAGCGTTCTTCGGGCACAGTCAGCAAGTATTGCTCCCATGCCTCGATGATTTCGGCGTCTGTAGGCAGAGAGCCGTTCGGGTCCATGAGGTTGCGCAGACTTTGGCAGAACTCCTGCTCATTCACTTCGCCGCGCTCAAATTGAGAGAAAATGCCCGCCTGACGATAAGTGCCTAAGAAGGGCGTGATGTCGAACCCTAATTTTTGGAATGCAGCGATACATCGTTGTTTGTCAAGGTCAACGAGCACTCCGCCGAAGTCAAATAATAAGTGTTTCATCTTGGGATGGACAAAGTCAAAGGTTATACGTTGGGAATGAGTTTGTACAACTTGTCGGACGGGCGCACTTTTTCGGGCACCTTGATGGCTACGAATTCGCCCTTGCTTGCGCTCTGAACAGGACCGTCCGTGTGGATTTCGTCCGCAGTAACGTAAATCACACCCGTCGTGGGGCCCGTGATGAGCAAATTGTCGCCCACGTTGAGTTCGCCTGCTTCGATTAAGAATTCGCCTACGCCTAATTTTGAAAAATATTTCATCGCCTTACCGATGTAAGTTTTTTTCTGAGTAGCGCTTGAACCGTATTTATCGCTCCATTCGCCAAAACGCTTGCCCTGATAGTAGCCATCCCAGAAGCCGCGGTTGAAAACAGTGCTGAGGCGGGCGGTCCAATCTTCGACTTTGGTTTCGCAGAAAGTGCCGTCGAGCACAGCCTGAATGGCTTCCTTATAGCATTTTACGACAGTATAGACATATTCCGCACTGCGTGCACGTCCTTCGATTTTGAACACACGCACACCCGCGTTCATCATTTTGTCGATGAAGCCGATTGTCTTGAGGTCCTTGGGACTCATTATATATTTATTGTCCACCTCTAATTCGATGCCTGTGTCGCGGTCGGTGACGACGTAGGCGCGACGACAAATCTGCATACATTCTCCGCGGTTTGCCGAGCGTCCCATGTTGTCGAGCGACAGGTAGCACTTGCCACTTACAGCCATGCAGAGCGCACCATGGCAGAACATTTCGATACGTACGCGTTCGCCGTTAGGACCGCAGATGTTCTGACGATTAATCTCGTCGTAGATGCCACGCACCTGCTCCATGTTGAGTTCGCGTGCGAGGACCACGACGTCAGCGTAGCGCGCGTAGAACTTCAGTGCTTCGGCATTTGAAATGTTGAGCTGCGTAGAGAGGTGAATTTCCTGTCCGATTTCCTGGCAATAGGTCAGCACGGCAACGTCGCTTGCGATGATGGCAGAGATGCCGGCTTCTTTTGCGGCGTCGCAAATCTTGTGCATCAGGGGGATGTCTTCATCGTAGATGATGGTGTTGACCGTGAGGTAGGACTTCACGCCATGCTCCTTGCACTGCGCAGCAATGTCGCGGAGGTCGGAGATTGTAAATTTTGAGGCTGAGTGTGCGCGCATGTTGAGACTTTCTATCCCGAAGTAGATAGAGTCAGCCCCTGCCTGGAGAGCGGCTGCAAGCGATTCGCGCGAACCTACCGGCGCCATTATTTCGTATTTGTCCATGTTCTTAAGCTTGAATAGTGGTGCCGCCTGATTGCAGGGCATCCGCTTTGGTGATAACTACTTTGGCAACGCCAGCATTAACGGCAGCCAGGGCATTCTCGATTTTGGGAATCATGCCGCCTGTGATTACGCCCTCTTCCTTTAGTTTTTCGAAGGACGTAGGAGTGATTACGGGGATGACGGAGTTTACGTCCTCGGGGTTACTCAACACGCCGGGGAATTCAAAGCAATAGACGAGCGTCGTTTCAAAGTGCTTGGCGCAGGCTTTGGCTGTTTCGCCTGCTATCGTGTCGGCATTGGTGTTGAGCATTGAGCCTTTGCCGTCGTGCGTGAGTGGTGCCATTACGGGCGTGATTCCTGAAGTGATGAGCTGTGCAAGGCGGTCGGCATCCACTTCTTTAACATCGCCTACGAAACCATAGTCCACGTCTTTTACGGGACGCTTGTCTGAGCGCATCACGTTCATGTCGGCTCCGCTAAGTCCGAGTGCGTTGATACCTGCTGCTTGGAGGCTTGCCACTACGTTTTTGTTCACAAGTCCGGCATAGACCATCGTGACAACGTCGAGCATCGCTGCGTCGGTGATGCGACGACCGTTGACCATTGTGGTTTCGACTCCGAGTCGGGCTGCGATGTCTGTGGCTGTGCGACCACCTCCGTGCACCAACAGCTTATGACCTTTGATGTTGGCAAA
>JAFOWI010000021.1 GCA_017425985.1 Bacteroidaceae bacterium
AAAGTTAAGAAAAAAACTATTTATAAAAACCTTATTTAGCGGAAAAATGCAGTTTTTGCGGTGCGACTCCCCTATTTTGACACATAAGCAGCGTGTATCGCGCTAAAATATCAGGGTTTACATACCGGCAGAACGCATTTGAGCATAACTACATCCCTCTTAAATACGAGCAAAATTGCTGAAAAATCAAAAACAACTCCTATAGCCGCTACACGCTGGTAGCCGCCATAGGAGTTATATTATATATATATGAGTAGGGCGGACCTACTTTTTCTGTCGCAGCAGAATCGGCTTATGAACGGGCGCTTCGGAGCGACCACCCTCGCCCTCGGACTTTGAAATTCCAATCTTCAGTTTCTTTGGCTTCAAGATAGTTTGCTGCAAGGAGGGGGGCGTTTCGGGCACCTCTTCTTTTGGCGCAACGACTGTTGATGTATCGTTAGGGTCCTTGTCCTTAAAGGGCATCGAACCTGAGGAATTCTTCACTTCGAGCGTCTTCATCTGCTCATCGCTCTGGAACCAGGTGCCTTCGACGTGGCGCGTGGGTTCGTCGATGATGAAAGGCCGGTCGGCATAGAAGATATGCTTGCGCATGTCCCAAAATAGGATTTCGGAATTATAGACCATCTGCCGCTCCTTGTCGTTGACCAACACGCGACCGCGCAACTCCCACAGATTCTGGTCGAAACAATAAGCGGTGTCGGCCGTGATGTGGAGGTTCACGTTTTGATGATCGTCGTAGCGCTCCATATAGATGCCTTTCGGAAATTCCTGGCGCTGAGGCGAGGTTTTATCATAAACGCGCCACTCTTCCGTAATGATTTTGTAGCGCACAACGCCCGAGTCCGAAATCAACTTTGAAACGCCATAGGTCGTCATTACCGGCAAAGAGTCTCTGCTGGCAATAATCTCGCCCATAGGCGGCGCTTCCGACGTGCAAGCCATGGTGAGCGCAAACAACGGGACTATATAAGAAAATAATCTTTTCAAAATATCGGATTATTGTACCTTCCACTTAGCAAACCAGCCGTCGTTGAACGTAAGTCCTAAGCACAAGCGGAAGTAGTTTTCAGTAATCATTGTAGCAAATTTGGGCTCTACGCGCTCATACTGCGCAGAAATGTTGAGCACGGTGCTCTTACTCCAGAAGTTGGAGATAGGAAGTCCGACCCCGAGGCTCGCCATGTAGCTCTTGGGACCATCAACACCGTCGATTTTAGCATAAGGCGAAGCATAGCTCAACCCGAAGCGGTAGCGCACACGATGACCGAACTTCAAGCCGTTGGCATCGCGCACATACTCGCCTCCGAGCGTAATCTGATGGCGATTCTGATAGCTGCCGGTGCGCACAGCGTAGTGATTGTTGGCTTCGAGCTGGGGCGACTTGCAATCTTCCCAAAGCTGCAAGCTATAATCCACGCCGACGCGCAAACGATTGCGGTGGTTCCACACTGCGCCAAAGCCAAAGCTGTGAGGCATAGCGAAGGCATTGCGAGCAACGAGCGTGTCGCCGACAGAACCCTGTCCGCTCGTCACACGAAGGTCGTAATACTCGGCACGACGGTTGATGTCATGCCCCAAACCATACGTTGCACCGAGCACAAGAGTGTTGTAGCGATTAATCGACTGCTCGTACTGCACGCCGAAGTCCAACTTATACGAGCGGATGTCGGCACTGTACTTGCGCTGACGCGAACTTACCGAGGTGCTGTTGAAGGTAGCCGACACGCTGTGCTCCATCGTACCCCAAAGATAGCCGAGGTTAGCCCCTATCGAGAGGTTCTTCACGGGAGCATAGCCCAGACCTACAAACACTTCGTGCAAACCGCCGTCGCCCTTGTAGATTTCCGTTTGCTGCACCTCGCCCGTAGCCTGCGTAATGGTGGAGTTATCCGTGAGGTGGTAGCCAATCGTTGAGAAGGGCACCAAACCTACAGACATCCCCAGATTGGGCGCAAGGCGAAAGCCTGCCATGACATGGTCGATGGCTGTGTTGTTCACATTCATGCTCGAATTTTCGCCTTCGAAGTGGGCAATTTGCATCGTAGCGCCTACGTCGAAGAGAAGAGTGAGCGAATCTATCGCCGAGTAGGACGCAGGATTCTTATAGTTGAGCTGCTGCGCATTGCGCATGCCGAGACTCAACCCTGCCATCCCCTTATTGAAACCTTGCGCGCCGTCGGCCAGGAGTCCGTAGCCATAGCGCGAATAGGGCGAGTTCGAACCATTAGTTTGCGCCGAAGCCGTAGCCACTACGCCCACTAAGGATATGAGGAATGTGAGTTTTAGGATGATTCTGTTCATTATTCAATATTGTATATAAGCTTTATTCTTCATCAAGGCTGCGCGCCGCAAGCAATTCGTTGAGTCCGCGGAGCACGAGCATGGGGTCAGACGTAATATATGCGCTGACGTCGTCGGAGAAATGCAGCTGATTGCCGCCCGTGTAGTAAACGCGCAAATCGGGAAAGCGCCTGATACACATGCGGATGTAGCCCTCAATCTCGTACTTCACCCCGTTTGCGGCTCCACTGCGCAAAGCGGTCACTGTGTCGTAGCCAAAGTCGGGCAACTCGCCTTCGGGAGCAATGAGCGGAAGCGCCGCAGTGTGCTCGTGCATGGCACGCAAGCGCAACGCAATACCCGGCGAAATACTGCCGCCCACAAAAGAGCGCTGCGCATCGACTACGTCGAACGTCAGACACGTCCCGGCATCTATCACCAAGAACGGACGCCCCTCCGACAACCTCACGGCTGCAATATCAGCCGCCAATCGGTCGGCGCCCAATCCTCTGGGAATGCGCTGAAAGTAGGGCTGCGCTTCGGGACTCTTATCGCTCAGCATCAGCGGTGCGAAGGGCAATTGCTTGAGCGCCAGCTCCAATTCAGCATTCTTGCCTGCCACGTTCGACACGGCGCACGCGCGTAAGTAGAACATCCGACAAAGCTTCGCGATTTCCGATTGCCAATCCGTTGCGACGCGCTCAAAGAAGACGACATTCGCCCCGTCGAACACCGCAATTTTTGCCGAAGTGTTGCCGATATCTATTGTGAGATTCATGCCTGAAATCTTTTATTGCAAATCAAATTCTCGAATTTCGGGTGCAAAATTACAAAAAAGAATTCTAATTTACCACAAAATGGGCACTTTAGCCCTCACAACGCAGGCTGCCGACGCAAAACGCCGGCGACTGCTTACTTCCAGCCCTGTGCTTTGAGCTCAAACTCCTGTCCGTCGCGGCCCACCAGATATTCGCCCAACTCCTTGCGCGCAATATGGCCAATGATGCGCACATCCTCAAGGCTGCTCACCTTGTCGTGGTCCGTAAGTGGCACGGTGAAGAGCAACTCGTAGTCGTCGCCGCCATTGAGCGCACAAGTGGTAAGATTCATGTTGAACGACTCGGCAGTAGTGGCCGTTTGATAGTCAATAGGTATGCGCTCCTCGTAAATACGGCAACCCACGCCCGACTGCTTGCAAAGGTGCTTCATGTCAGAAGCCAGTCCGTCGCTCACGTCAATCATCGCCGTGGGCTGAATGCCCGCCTTGCGCAGCGCTTCGAGCACGTCGCGGCGTGCTTCGGGCTTCAGATAGCGCTCAAGCAGGTATTCCTTACCACTAAAATCGGGGGTAGCAGCCTCGCTGTTGCCGTGTTGCTGACTTTCGAAGATAGCCTTTTCTCGCTCAAAGAGTTGGAGGCCCATATACGCTGCGCCAAGATTGCCACTGACGCAGATGAGGTCAGTATCCTTGGCGCCCGAACGCATAGCGCATTGCCCCTCTTCGACATCGCCGACGCACGTGAGGCTCAGCGCCATGCCGGTTCTTGAACTGCTGAGATCGCCTCCAACGAGGTCCACTCCGTAGCCCTCGCAGGCAAGCTTGATGCCGGCATAAAGGTCTTCGAGGTGCTCCACCTCGATGCGGCGGCCCAAAGCCACGTTGACCATCAACTGGCGCGGCGTGCCGTTCATCGCATATATGTCGGAAATCGTAGCTACCACCGCCTTGTATCCAAGATGCTTCAACGGCGTATATACGAGGTCGAAGTGAATGCCCTCCATGAACATGTCGGTCGTGACGAGCATTTGCTTTGTCGCATCGGGAGCGATGACGGCAGCGTCGTCGCCCACACCCTTCATGCTGCCGGGCTGCTTCAACGCGATTTCCTTTGTCAAGTGTTCAATCAGGCCAAATTCGCCCAATTCTGAGATTTGCATATCGAGTAGTTTTATAAATCCGGGCTGCACGGCGCCTCATGTTCGATGCACCACAGCCTTAATACCATTCACAACACACAAGCCTCCCGCACGCTTGCCCTTGTAGCCGGCGCGGGAGGTTGATGTAAGTTCCTAATTACTGCGTTTATCAAAAATACACACCGAAACCGATTTTAAAACCAGCCTCCGAGTAGTCCTTAAATTCGTTGAGACACACCTTATAGTAGAGGGCTGGCTCAATCGTCACGTGGCGATTGATGAAGAATGCGTAGCCCACTTCGGCAGGTACATCTACCAACCACTTTCCGTGACCACGATAGCCACCATGTTCGCGCCAGGAGAGGTTACCGCCAACACCTACGAACACGCCGTTGCGCTGGAAGTAGTAACGAGTGCCGAGACCGGCATTAAAGCGATTCGACTCGTCGGCATAACCATAGCCCACGTCGCCCTTCACCAAGAAGTTGTTGTCCACAAAGTAGCCCACAGCGAGGTTAAAGTTTCCCGACAAATCCGTCTTGTCGTTGAAACTCATGTTGAGCTCCGAAACCGAGGCGTTGATGTACTTCTTCTTCTGTTCGAACTGCGCATGTGCACTGATGAGCGCCACCGATGCGATGAGGGTCAGCAAAATTCTTTTCATATCCACGAATTTTAAGATTTAGCATACTGTCGGCAGGCAGAGCGCAACGTTCGCCGCACCAAGCACCGGAAAAATCCGGCACGCCTGCCTTATCACAGCGCAAAGTTAAGCTTTTTTTCCTACGAGTCCCGCCGAACGCAACAAAATTCTGCGTTATAAAATGTTAAAAAGTAAAATAAGCCACAAATTCCTAAAAACCGACCATCGCGAAAGCCGTTTTCCAGGCGCCAAAACCGCTTCCAAACACCTCCAAATCGCCTCCGCACGAACCACCGTTCAAGACAAAAATCCGCACTCCGATTTTAACAAAAATTAAGTTAAATTTAACATTTGGAAAAAATTTTCATTTCACACCAAAATGCAATCTACAAATAACAAAATCAAAGATAAAATTTCCAAAAACCGATGTAGGAATCACAACATCCGACCTTCGAAAAACAACATCGGAGGTAATTTTAACAACATCAAAGCTTGTTTTAACAACCTTTGACCTTGTTTTTGCGCATTTTAGGCCAAAAAAAGGGGAAAACCGACATAGTTCTCCCCTTGTACTACAAAGATACAACATTTTTCGGCGAAATCCAAATCGGCCTCAGACCCCATTTTAACATTTTTTTAAGATTAAGTTAACGTTTCGTTAACTATAAATTTTTCCGCCGACATACGTTCAAACGCAAAAAGCGCCCTATTTTCGGGGTACAAAACCATGGGAATTTCCACCATGCTCCACGCACCGACAACCACCGCCCAAGCCTCAACCTCCCCACCCCACCAAACGAAGCACTGACAACGGCACGAAACCTCAAAAATCAAAGTTCCGACATCAGCCAAACACTTCTATACACCAAGCATTTCTACACCAAAAAACAATATTTCTACGCCAAAAAACGATATTTTCATTGCTACGACGCCCTTCATGCCCCCCTGAAACGACTTTACAAAAATCCATGTCGCTTAAACTTTTTATATAAGTTGAGAGCGGATATGTAGAAAATTGTTAACTTTGCCGTGATTTAGCGCAACGAAGCCAAATGCCTAAGCTCATCACGGCAAAATGCGCCTGCGCTTTGCACCATTCAATCAAAGACATTTTCAGAGCAATGATAAAATTTTTGAAAACAATTCTGCCGGACATCATCGTCGTAGTGATGTTCCTAATCATCGGTTTCGTGTATTTTTCAGAGCCGATAAGCGAGGGTTTAGTGTTGGGCGGCCACGACACAGTAGCCTCCATTGGTCAGGGCCGCGAGCTGAGCGACCATTTAGAGACCACCGGCGAACGCACGCGCTGGACCAACACGCTCTTCTCAGGGATGCCCACGTATCAGATTGCGCCCACATATAGTTCGGACAATGTGCTGAGCACGTTGCAGAAGGTACTCGACTTAGGCACAACAGGAGCGCTGAGCTACGTGTTCCTCTACCTCATTGGGTTCTACATCATGCTCCGCGCCTTTCGCCTGAAGCCCTGGATTTCAGCCGTAGGTGCTGTGGCATGGGCTTTCTCGTCGTACTTCTTCATCATCATCGCTGCGGGCCACATCTGGAAGGTGCTCACCCTTGCATTCGTACCCCCTACGATTGGCGGTTTGCAGCTTTGCTATCGCGGCAAGTTGCTCTTGGGCGGTAGTGTGACGGCCCTCTTTGCTGCGCTGCAGATTCACAACAACCACGTGCAGATGTCCTACTACTTTGCGTTCCTCATGGCGTTCATCGTTGTGTGCTACGGCATTGCAGCGCTACGCGGATGCAAGAGTGCGTGCGTTGAAGGTATGGAAGGCGAATCATGCGCGCCCCTCACTACGAAGGGATGGCTCAAAGCTACGGGCGCAATTGTCCTTGCCGGCATGATTGGCGTACTCGCCAACCTGCCCAACCTCTACCACACGTATATGTACTCGAAAGAGTCAATGCGCGGTAAGGCAGAGCTATCGCCCCTGCCCTCAGAACGCCATACCCCCACCGACGGACTCGACCGCGACTACATCACGCAGTGGAGCTACGGCATCGACGAAACCCTCACGCTGCTCATCCCCGACTACAAGGGGGGCGGCTCGCGCAGCGTGCTCGACCGCAAGGACATCGACAAGACGGAGGGCTACGACTCGTACATGCGCCACGCTTACCAGTTCCAACAGATGACGGGCGGGCAGATGCAACCACCGGGCATCATCGAATATTGGGGCAACCAGCCTTTCACGGTCGGTCCGGTGTATGTAGGCGCCATCGTGTGCTTCCTCTTTGTGCTGGGAGCGTTCTACGTGAGCGGTCCGCTGAAGTGGGCTTTGCTGCTCAGCACGCTGCTCTCACTGCTCTTTGCGTGGGGCAAAAATCTGATGCCCGCGACGGACTTCTTCATCGACTACCTGCCGCTCTACAACAAGTTCCGCACGGTCAGCTCAGCGCTCGTGGTTGCTGAATTCACGTTCCCCCTCCTGGCTGTGCTTGCATTGGCAAAGGCTTTGCGCCAGCCCGACACACTCTTTGGCACGAAAAACGGGCGCATCGGTTTCGGCGTGGCAACAGCATTGACTACAGGGCTGTGCCTCGTGCTTGCCTTCGTGCCCAGCCTTGCCGGCGACTGCTTGTCGGCAAACGATAGCGCTACGTTTGGCATCATGGCATCGAGCGGTTTCCCCGCTGAATTTACACGAGGACTGCAAGAGGCCGTGACGAACATGCACCACTCCATCCTTGCCACCTCAGCACGCAACTCCGGATTGATGTGTCTGGCAGCAGGTATCATCCTTTGGTTGTGGGCGAAGAAGCGCATTCCGGCGTGGGCAGTGGTCGGAGTCATTGGCGTCGTGACGCTCACCGACATGTGGCTCGTAAACAAACGCTATCTCAACAAGGATTCATTCTCAAGTCCCGTGGCACGAATGAACACCTTTGCCAAGACAAACGCCGATGCAGCCATCCTCAGCGACACTACGCTCAGCTACCGCGTAGCCAATCTGAGCGCAGGCAACCCCTTCAACGAAACGACCAACGAAACCAGCTACTATCACAAGAGTATCGGCGGCTACAACGCAGCTAAGCTCCACCGCTACCAAGACCTCATCGACCGACACCTGAACCGCGAACTCGCAGCCTTCAGCAAGGCCTACAATGCTGCGGGGGGCAACATCGAGGGTCTGAACATGGACTCGATTGCGCCCGTGCTCAACATGCTTAATACGAAATACTTCATTATCGGCAGCAAGGCTAACAACTATGCCGCAACGAATCCGCACGCCAACGGCAATGCCTGGTTCGTAACGTCGCTTAAGTTTGTAGAAAACGCCGATGCCGAAATAGCCGGACTCTACGGACTCGACACAAAGACGGCAGCCGTTGCCGACAAAAAGTTCGAAACCACGCTGAACGCAGATGCACTGAACACAGGTAAGGTCACGCTGACTTACGACAGCCCGAACGAACTCCACTACGAAGTAGAAAGCGACGGTAGCGGCGTGCTGGTGTTCTCCGAAATCTACTATCCCGGATGGACCGCAACGATTGACGGCAATCCCGTTGAAGTAGGTCGCGTGAACTACGTGCTCCGCGCCATCAGCTACCCCGGCGGTAAGCACAAGGTGGTGTTGGAGTTCCGTCCCTCAACAGAAACCATGACAACCGGCATTGCCTACATCGCCCTCGCGCTCATCGCCCTCGGCTTCGTGCTCGCTGCGATTGTGCGGTTCCGCAATAAGGATAAATAAATCATTGGTGACTCATGGGAAACAACGGGTAGTATGCAGGAAGAATAATATATCTCACGCAGACTGCGCGGAATTCACGGAATAGCGCACTTTTTTCATGTGCGCTACCATCCGGACGGCAGCCGCGAGCGTAAGCAATGCGGCTCTCTGCGAAATCCGTGAAATCCGCGTGAGACATATAAATTTCTATGCACAATATTCTTTCCTTATAATAAAATTCAACGTTCCCTTTGAAAATATGTTAAGCAAGGACACCCTTTCTTATAAAGTTATAGGCTGCGCTCTGGAAGTTCATAAGGCACTCGGTCCCGGACTCTTAGAATCTGCTTATGAAAAAGCTTTGATACGTGAGTTGGAAATTAATAATATCCCCGTTAAGAAACAACTTGAAATAAATATTGATTACAAAGGAATTAATATTGGCGAAGGACTTAGACTCGACTTATTAATTAATGATGAGTTAATCGTAGAATTAAAATCGGTCGAAGAACTTAAACCCGTACATCACAAACAACTGCTCACTTATCTCAAATTAACCGGCAAGCAAGTAGGACTACTGATAAATTTCAATACAGATGACTTGATGAAAGGTGTGAAAAGAATTGTAAACAACTTTCATTCATAACATAAAGCTTTCGATATTAATCAACAAATCAATTTTTAACTCGAAATTAAATACAAAAAATATTATGGAATATAATTTCATTGACATTGAAAAGAAATGGCGCAAGGCTTGGGCTGAGAATGCCACCTATCGCGCTACGGAGGATGCGAGCCGTCCTAAGTATTATGTGCTCAACATGTTTCCCTATCCATCGGGAGCGGGTTTGCACGTTGGTCACCCCTTAGGCTACATCGCTTCCGACATCTACGCACGCTATAAGCGCCAGAAGGGTTTCAACGTATTGAACCCCATGGGCTACGACGCTTACGGACTTCCTGCTGAGCAGTATGCCATCCAAACGGGGCAGCATCCCGCCATCACTACAGCTGAAAACATCAATCGCTACCGCGAGCAGTTGGACAAGATAGGCTTCTGCTTCGACTGGAGCCGCGAAGTGCGCACCTGCGAACCCAACTACTACCACTGGACACAGTGGGCATTCCAGCAGATGTTCGACTCTTTCTACTGCAACACTTGCAAGAAGGCACAACCCATTGCGAAACTCGTAGCACTCTTTGAAGAAAAGGGTACAGCCCACGGTCTTGACGTGGCTTGCAGCGAAGAACTCAGCTTTACAGCTGAGGAATGGAAGGCTATGTCGAGCGTTCAGCAGCAGGAAGTGTTGATGAACTACCGTATTGCCTACCTGGGCGAAACGATGGTTAACTGGTGTCCGGCACTCGGCACGGTGCTCGCTAACGACGAAGTTGTTGACGGCGTGAGCGAACGCGGAGGCTATCCCGTGGTGCAGAAGAAGATGAAGCAGTGGTGCTTGCGCGTGTCGGCCTACGCTCAACGCTTGCTCGAAGGCCTCGACACGATTGATTGGTCGGACTCTATCAAGGAAACACAGCGCAACTGGATTGGTCGCTCTGAGGGTACGGAAATGCAGTTCCGCGTGAAGGATAGCGACGTTGAGTTCACCATCTTTACAACGCGCGCCGACACAATTTTCGGCGTAACATTCATGGTACTCGCACCCGAAAGCGAACTCGTAGCGCAACTCACTACGCCCGAACAGAAGGCTGCTGTCGATGCCTACCTTGAAGCTACAAAGAAGCGCACGGAGCGCGAACGCATCGCCGACCGCAAGGTGACGGGTGTGTTCTCTGGTTCATACGCCATCAATCCCTTTACTGGCGACAGTATCCCTGTATGGATTTCGGACTATGTGCTTGCAGGTTACGGCACAGGTGCCATCATGGCAGTGCCTGCTCACGACTCGCGCGACTATGCCTTTGCAAAGCACTTTGACCTCCCCATCATTCCCCTTATCGAAGGAGCCGACGTAAGCGAAGAAAGTTTCGACGCCAAGGAAGGTATTGTGATGAACTCACCAGCTGCCGGCAAGGAAGCGCTCAACGGATTCTCGCTCAACGGACTCACTGTTGTCGAAGCCATTGCTGCTACAAAGGAATTTGTGAAGAGCAACAACCTGGGCCGTGTCAAGGTGAACTACCGCTTGCGCGACGCCATCTTCAGCCGTCAGCGCTACTGGGGCGAACCATTCCCCGTTTACTACAAGGACGGTATGCCTCAGATGGTTCCCGCTGCATGCTTGCCCCTCGAACTCCCCGAAGTCGATAAGTTCCTCCCCACCGAAACTGGCGAACCTCCGCTCGGCAATGCCAAAAAGTGGGCTTGGGACACCGTAAATAATTGCGTCGTAGAAAACGACAAGATTGACAACATCAGCGTGTTCCCCCTCGAACTCTCAACAATGCCGGGCTTTGCAGGTTCTTCGGCTTACTACCTCCGCTATATGGACCCCCACAACGGTGAAGGTTTGCTCAGCGAACAGGCAAGTGCTTACTGGCAGAACGTTGACCTCTACATCGGCGGTTCGGAACACGCGACAGGCCACCTTATCTACTCGCGTTTCTGGAACAAGTTCCTCTTCGACCTCGGCGTGAGTAAGAAGGAAGAACCTTTCAACAAGTTGGTGAACCAGGGCATGATTCAAGGTCGTTCGAACTTCGTTTATCGTATCAAGAACACCAACACATTCGTGAGCCTCGGCTTGAAGGATGAGTACGACGTTACTCCGCTCCACGTTGACGTAAACATTGTTGAAAACGATGTGCTCGATGTAGAAGCATTCAAAGCTTGGCGCCCCGAATTTGCTACTGCAGAGTTCATCCTTGAAAATGGAAACTACGTTTGCGGTTGGGCTGTAGAGAAGATGTCGAAGTCTATGTACAACGTTGTCAACCCTGACAAAATTGTTGAACGCTATGGCGCGGACACACTTCGCCTCTACGAAATGTTCCTCGGTCCTATCAACCAGAGCAAGCCCTGGGACTCAAACGGTATCGACGGTTGTTTCCGCTTCCTGCGCAGATTCTGGAACCTCTTCTTCGACAAGCAGGACAACTTCTACGTGAGCGAAGGCGAAGCTTCAAAGGAATCGCTCAAGACGCTCCACAAACTCATCAAGAAGGTGAGCGAAGACATCGAAGTCTTCTCTTACAACACATCGGTAGCTGCTTTCATGGTGGCTGTAAACGAACTCACGCAGCAGAAGTGCAACAACCGCGAAGTGCTCCAGACTATGGTGACGCTCCTCGCACCCTTCGCGCCCCACATGGCAGAAGAATTGTGGGAAAAGTTGGGCAAC
>JAFOWI010000218.1 GCA_017425985.1 Bacteroidaceae bacterium
CCGTAGGTATAGGATGCGGTACCGTATCTGTTTACGAAGGTTTTTCCGTTAAAGGATGCATACTGAGGTAATTTTTCACCAACCACATATGCATCGGATTCAAAATCGTCATTCATAATAAATGTTTCCGCAAAGCAGCCCAATGAGTAGGCTTGTTTTACCCTCTATTTTGCAATCTGAAACCCTCGAAAATGGCTTTTTTGTGCAAAATGCGGCTTCAGCCGATGCAAAAATCCAAGGCGAAAATATGAAGTTTTTTTACCTCGATTCGAGGGTAGATTTTCGTGTTAAAACGAGCCCTTTTCAGTGGCTGGTTTTTCCCTCATTTTTGGCTTTGGTTTCGAGCGGTGAATGTACCTCAATTTTCGCTGCTATTTCGTGGATTTTTCTGGTTTCATAACTTGCAGTTGGGTGGATTCATCTGTTCGTCTGTGGTAGGCGATGAGGTTTGCTGCAAAGTTTGTCAATGATTGAATGACGCTTCGGCGCTTCCGTGTGTAAATGAAAATAGGCAACTTCCTGTAAAGAGAAAGTTGCCTATTTTTTTCTTTTAATTAGGTGCGCTTATGCATTATGCCTGTGGCAATACGCTTACAACGCTACGGTCGCGCTGACCGCGCTTGAAAGTTACTACTCCGTCAGTGAGTGCATAAAGCGTGTGGTCGCTACCCATGCCAACGTTCTTGCCAGGATAGTGTACTGTACCGCGCTGACGCACGATGATGTTACCTGCGATGCAAGTCTGACCACCCCAGATCTTAACACCTAATCTTTGTGAAGCTGATTCACGGCCGTTCTTAGAACTACCAACACCTTTTTTATGTGCCATTTTCTTCTAAAATTTTAAGGGGTTAAGCAATTACGTTTTTGATTGTCAATTCTGTGTACTGGTGACGATAGCCGTTGAGCTTGCGATAGCCCTTGCGACGCTTCTTGTGGAAAACGAGCACCTTGTCGCCCTTTACGAGGGGAGATACTACTTCGCATACTACCTTAGCGCCTTCAACTACGGGAGCGCCGATTGTTACTTGGCCTTCGTTGTCAACCAACAACACCTTTTCAAATTCAACAGCCTGACCGCTTTCTGCGTTCTGAATGTGGTTAACGAAGAGCTTCTTGCCTTCTTCCACCTTAAACTGCTGACCGTTAATCTCTACGATTGCGTACATTATTAATTAATATGTTTAAACGGATTTTTCCAGGAGGCGTAGTTCGTTTGAACTCGCTTGTTTTGCCCCGTTGGACTCTAAATCGGGTGCAAAATTACGAATTTATTTTTTGCCAACCAATATTTCGCGCACTTTTTTTAAGCGTTCGTCGGCCGAAAGGGGCTGTTTGTTATCTGAAGTTTGAGATGGGTGGGGGCTTATGGGCTGTATTGCCGACTCGTTGCCATAGGCATCTACGGCTGTTACGCTGTAGTGTGCATGGAGGTGAATGGGGAGCGCAGGAACGTAGCGGTATTGCAGGTTCTTGAGTTTATGGGCGAGTAGGCGTGGGGGCGCGTCGGCGCTGTCTATGCGGTAGATGTTGTAGTAAACGGGGGTGGCATCGCTAACTTTCTTCCAGGCGAGGTTGAGTGCTACGTCGTCGTGGCTAATCTGGAGTTTGGGTTGCTTGGGCGCGATGCTGTCGGCCCATGTCATTGGGGGCGTGAAAGCCGGTTGGGTGTAGAATTGAGTTTGAAGCCAATCGTAGAGCCCTTTTTCGTTGTCAACGAGGAATTTGGCTCTGAAGAAAGCTTGTCCGCCGAGGCCGAACTGGCGGGTGGTGTTCATTTGGCGCTGAACGACTTCGAGGGGCCAGTTGCGTTGTCGCTTATTAAGAAAATATATGCCTAATCCGGGGACTACGGGGCGTCCGTAGCAGTTCTCTTGCCAGTCAGCGGCGAAGGGGTAGTAGTGCTTGCCGTCGAAATACATCATGGGGAAGAGGGCGTCCATGATTCCGGTTTTCAACCATTGCTGTGCGTCCTGCGATACGGCGGTTCGTGCGTTCCATCCATAGCTGCTCTGGCGCGAAAGGTCGTCGTGCTTGCCGATTGGAGCGCAACTCAGGCGCACCCATGGGCGCACGCTCTTAATGGCAGTGTGGATGGCGCTGACACAGCGCGTGACGTTGTTGCGTCGCCAGGTTGTTTTGTTTTGTTTCTTGCCGTATTTGCGATAAGTGTGGGTGTCGTTGAAACGAATTTCGCGTTCGGGGTAGCGGATGTAGTCGAGGTGGATGCCGTCAACGTCGTAGTTTTCAACGATTTCTTTGCAAATGGCTGCGAGGTAGTCGGCTGTTTCGGGTACGCCGGGGTCCATCATCCATAGGTCGCCGCAGCGCTGGCATAGCTCGGGGCGAAGTCGGGGTAGGGCTTTCTTGCCCAATTTCTTAGCCGTCGGCACTTTGCATATCGGGAATGCAACGACCCATGCGTGGCATTCAAGTCCTCGTTTGTGGCATTCCTCAACGGCAAAGGCCAGGGGATCGTAGAGCGGAGCTTTTCCAGGGGTGCCGGTGAAGGCTTCGTCCCAGGGTTCGTAGGCTGATTTGTAGGCTACAGTTGAGCGCATACGTGCTTGCACGAACACGGTGTTGAGACCTGCTGCTACAAATTGGTCGAGCATGGTGCAAAGTTCTTGTTTCTGCTGTTCGGTTCCTTCGGGAGTGGTCGTTGGTTTGAGGGGCCAGTCGAGATTTAAGTATGTTGTGAGCCAAACGGCGCGGTATTCGCGTTGAACGGCTTGGGCTGTGGCGCCGGTGGCTAATATCCAGGTGAGTATGACGTAAAGAATGTTTGTTTTCATGAATTATCGGTGTGCAGGGTGGAGCGTTTTCAGTGAGTGGGCTTTAAGACGGTCGCGACGTGCACGTTCCTTGTTTTTAAGTTTGTCGAAGCAGTTTGCTCTTTCAAGGTAGAGCGCTGGTTCGTCCGGTGCAAGGGATATGGCTTTGTCGAGGTCGGCGCGTGCTGCTTCATAGCGCGATTGTTCCATTTCGAAAGAGGCTCTCAGCATGAGGGCTTCCACGTTTTCGGGATGGGCTTGCAGATGAAGGTTTAAGAGGGTGAGTGCCTTGTTTGCCTGGCCTTCGTCGTGGAGCAGCAATGCCAGCATGATGGGGGCACTTTCGTGGTGGGGATTGAGTTTAAGAACGTGTTCGAAATCTCTTTGTGCGTCGTCGTTGAGGCGGAGTCCGATGTTTGCCGACGCGCGGATGAAGTAAAGGCGTTCGGTATCTATTGACGTGGACGTTTGTTGTAGCAACACGTCGCAATCTTCCTTGCTTTCCTTGAAGTGTCGCAATTGTAGATTCAGAGCGGCGCGTTCGATGCGGATAGCGTGTAGGTCGGGCTGTTGTTTGAGGATTTGTGTGTATAGATTTGCTGCGTCGGCAAAGCGACCTTCGGCTTCGGCAATTTTTGCGATTTGTTGTTTGACGATATGGTTGCCGGGCGCATTCGGGCGCAGCTTCAAGGCAGCTTCGAAGTGGGATTGGGCGAGACGGAGTGAGTCGTCGTGGAGTGCGTTGAAGCCGCGGGTGATGTGGTCAACGTATTTTATTGAGTCCATCTGCGCTTGTTTTAGGCTTACGGCCTTGTCGTAGTCGCGTAGGTTTTTCGAGCGTACAGCTCCGCCTTTGTCCAATTCGATGACGGTTTGTGAGGTGGCGGGTAGTAGGCTGGTTGCTTGAAGCAGGGTAATGATGAGGATGTATAGGTATGTTGTCTTCATAAGTTTGTGGCTTCTGCTTCAGAATAGAGTGGCGCCGGCAGGTCGAAGAATATTTCGTAGCCGCTCTGCCAAACGTTTTCGATGACGGCATAGCCACGCTCCACTTTGTAGCTCACTTCGTGGCCGTTACAATAAATGGGTAGGTTTTTCGCATCCCAATTTCCTTCCGGCAGTTGTAGGTGGACTTTGAAGCGAGCGCCTTTTTGGGGGCGAATGCGTGAGAAACGAAACTTCACACGTTCGTCGTAGGGCATGGCGGTGATGGCATCGAGTTGAAAACTGAGGCTGTCAGTGTGGATAAATGCCGATGAATTTGCATAAAAGTTGATGTATAGGTTGCTGCCTTCGGTGGCGTAGAGCATACTGACGGCATTCATCAAAGCCTGTGCTGCAGCGTAGCGCTCGGGCGCAGATGTTGAGCTTTCAATGCTTTGGAGCAATGGAAAATATGCGAGGTTTTGAATGGCGCGTGCGTATTCTGCGTCATGGGTGTGGCGCAAGAGTTGTGCAGCTGTATAGAGCTGATTGGCTGCCTCGAAACCTAAGTTTGGCGACTCGCTTGAAAGCGCTTGTCGCTTGTTCCAGGCAGTTTCTAACGCGGAGCGATTGTTGGCAAGCACCATGGTGGAGATGTGTTCCTTGAGGGTAGGACTTACGCTCAGTGCTGTATTTCTGAAGTTCGTAATGTCTTGCGTCCAAAGCATGACGCTGTCAGCCGGGACGAACGACATTTGTGCTTTGCTGCAAATGGAAGCGCAGAGTAGTGTCAGTATGGTAAATAGTTTTAACATTGTCATTGTAATAAGGTTTCTGCAAAAATAGCAATAATTTTTCTCATTTTTTACAATTAAGGATATATTAACACTTTGTGTAAGTCTGGCTTTATAGGTATATGCATAAATTTCAAGAGGTTGCGCCAATCTTGCACTTTGGCACAACCTCTTGAAGTTTTGAGTGGGGTTGGATGTTGAAGTCCTTAGCTTAGGCCGTTTTTGGTGTTAAGACTTGGCGCGTTCGTCAAACTTAGCGCCTTGTTAGTTGAACTTATTACCTCGTTAGCAAAACTTATTGCCTTGATATTTTAATCTATCGCCTTGTTGATTAAGTTTAATGACAGGTTGGATAGGTCTGAAGCCTGCTTTGCTGAACTTATATAAATATTGTTCGGAGCTAAGTCGTTCAAGGTCGGATTAAAATTCAATGTCGTCGAGCTTGATTTCGCCTTCTTCAAACGTTTCGTTGTTCTTGGCTTCGTTGGCAGCAGCGTTCTGCGCTCTTTGTGCTGCGCGAGGCGAAACGGGTTGCTGTTCGATGGTGAAATCAGCTGCTTCGTCGAAGGCGTCGAGGAATTTCTCAAGGTCTTCTCGATAAAGGAAAACCTTGTGTTTCTCGAAAACCGGGCGCAATTCCTCTGTGCCGTCCTTTACGCGCTTGCTTTCGGTGATGGACAGGTATAGCTCTTCGTGTCGGTCGCGTTTAACGTCAATATAATAAATGCGCTTGCCTGCCTTTACAGACTTGCTGAAGAGAATTTCGTTTTCGTTCTTGCTCATATAAATCTTATAGGGGTTCGTGGATGATAAATTAATTTTGCAGCGAAATTGCAATGTTTTTTCTAAACTGCCAAATGCAGTTGCAATAATTTCATAAAAAATCTTCAATGAAGGCTTGTAAGAGGATATTTCTGCTTCAGATTTTCAGAAAATCAAGTTCAGACGAATGAGTTTCGCAATTAATTTGTAATTTTGCAGAGTTGTACTTTTTCAGTTTAAAATCTCACATGATCAATCGTGAATTAATTAGAATAAAGGTTGTGCAGCTGGTTTATGCGTTTCAGCAGCAGGACGACCGTACGCTCAAGAACGTAGAAAACGAGTTGGCGTTTAGTTTGGCAAAGACATACGACCTTTATAAATATATATTGACTTTACTTATCGAAGTAAAGCGTATGGCTGAACGTAAGGAGGAAGCACGCATTCTTAGAGCGCAGCGATTAGGCGTTGCAGCCCATGACAATTCGAACGACAAGGTGCTGGCGGAAAATTTGCTTCTCAAGCAATTGGCGGAAAACGAATTTTTGCTCAATTATATCGAACATGAAAAGAAGGCATGGCATGATGAAGACATTATTGTCAAGCAACTTTATAACGCCTTTGTAGAGCATGATATTTTCAGCAACTATATTGACCGCGGAGATTTTTCTTATGCTGCCGACAACGAACTTATTCGCCGCTTGTATAAGGCTGTAGTTGCCAATAGCGAAATTTTCGATAATTCAATCGAAGAGCAGAGCATCTATTGGAACGATGATAAAATCAGTATCGACAATTTTATTGTTAAGACGCTCTTCCAATTCACTGAGGAAACGCAGCCCGACCACGAACTCTATCCTCAGTTTATGGACGAAGCCGATCGTCAGTTCGCTATGCGCTTGATTACGGAGGCTGTCGCACGTCGCGATGAATTGCAGCAGTTTATTAAGGAGCAGTCCAAGACTTGGGATTTCGACCGTATCGCTTTGATGGATGTAGTCATTATGCAGACAGCCTTGGCCGAAATGCTTACGTTCAGCGACATTCCTGTAGGCGTGAGCATCAATGAATATGTTGAGTTAGCCAAGTATTACAGCACGCCACGCAGCGCAAGTTTCGTCAATGGTATGCTCGACGGAATTGCAAAGCGACTTCGTGCTGAGGGACTTTTGCTGAAATCTATTTCGCGCGCTAAGAAGTGATTCTGTCCCTAAGCAACTCATGCGGAAGTCGTACGTAGTTTAAATATAATAAGACTTCCTGCGCTTGAACGTTGATTTTATAAAGAAAACACAATAATTAATCTAAAAAACAAACACAATGATTTTACTTTCATTTATGCAAGCTGCTCAAGGTGGCGGTTGGTCAATGATTTTGATGATTGTAGCGATGTTTGCAATCATGTATTTCTTCATGATTCGCCCACAACAGAAGAAGCAGAAGGAAATACAGAATTTTAGAAACTCTCTCGCTGTAGGTCAGGAAGTCGTTACAATCGGTGGTATTTACGGAGTTGTACGCGAACTCGATTTCCAAAACAATAAAGTGGTGATTGAAGTAGCTCCCGGCGTTCGTATCAAGATGCACAAGGACGGCATCAATCCTACGACAGAGCAAGTAGGCGCAGCTAAGTAATTTGCCAACAGTTTTGTTATGATGAATGTGTTCATCTACATAATTAATAAAGTCAGAAATGTCCTCGCCTTCTTGAGAGGAAAGACATTTCTGACTTTCTTGTTTTTCCTTGGTCTGTCAACCGCTTTTTGGTTCTTTGAGGTTTCTAAGGAAGTGCGTACGGTGGAGCTTGTTTATCCCTTAAGGTTGATTAATGTACCCGAAAACGTGGTTGTTACTACCGAACTGCCAACTAACGTAAGGGTGCGTCTTAAGGCTGAGAACAGTCTGCTCTTCTATTACAACTATCTGCGCACAACGCCTTCGGCAACCGTAGATTTTATGAATTACGCCAATCCTTCTTGCTATGTCAACGTGCCGCAGGAAGACGTGATGAGCAGCATTCGTCAGGAACTCAAGCCTAATACAGAACTCCTTTCCTTAATGCCCGACACGCTGGAGTATTATTATAGCTATGGTGCGAAGAAGGAGGTGCCGATTCAATTCCAGGGAAAAATTCAGACGGCCGACGGTTGCTATGTTCGTACACAGACGATGATTCCTGAGGGGGCTACGATTTATGCCACAGAGCAAATTCTTGATACGATCACGGCAGCATTTACCGAACCCGCTTATTTGCGCGATGTCGATAGGGATGGTCATCTTGTGTTGAACATGGAGATGCGTAAGGGTGTGAAGATTATTCCCGACACCGTACGTTTGGAATACACGATTGACCGCCTTGTTGAGAAAACGCTCTCTTTGCCCATCGAGGCTGTGAATTTTCCTGCTAACAAAAGGCTTCGTACCTTCCCGATGCAGGTAAATATTACTTTCCAGGTAGGCACGAAGGAATATCGCAGCATTACGGCTGAGAACTTCAAACTTGTTGTTGACGGCGCCGATTTAGAGCACAATCCGCATGCGCGTACTTGCGTCTTGAAACTTCAGCACATGCCCGACAATGTTTTCGGAGTGCGTTTGCAGCAGTCTGAGGTTGAATACTTAATCGAAGAAACTTCTGACTTATGATTTACGCAATAACAGGTGGCATCGGTGCGGGCAAGAGCTTTTATTGCAAGAAACTCGAAGCAGAGGGACATGCAATTTTCTATTGCGACGACGAGGCAAAGAAGATTATTCGTACAAATCCCGACGTCCGCGAGCAGCTTACTGCGCTTGTAGGCGACGGACTCTACGACGAAGCCGGCGTTTTGCAAAAGAAAGTGCTGGCTGCCTATATCTGCCGGGGCGATGCTTACGCGCAGCGCGTCAATGCCGTTGTGCATCCGCGTGTGGCTGAGGCTTTCAAGGCATGGGCGGCTGAGCAATTGCTACATAGGGCAGATGTCTATATGGAATGCGCTTTGCTCTTTGAAACGGGTTTTGAGACCTTGGTGGACGAAGTGATTCTTGTTACAGCCTCTACAGAGACGCGCATACAGCGCGTGATGCAGCGCGATGGCGTGTCGCGCGAGCAGGCTTTGCATTGGATTGCCCTGCAAATGCCCGAGGATGAGAAAGCCAAACGCGCCCACCATATTATTAATAATGAGTAGGCGCGTGGAGTGAGAGCTGACGTCGGTGCTTTTTTTCGGAGCACTGCGTGGTGCTTGTTTTGAGCTATCAGGACACGAGTCCGTCCTTGATGAGCTTATCGCGGATGAGGAATAAATGACGTATCTGGGGCGTGTAAGTAGGATTTTCGCTATGCATGTCAACCATTTCCATGTACGACGTAATCACTTTCCTTAGATTCTTGGTCTTGAACGAAACGTGGAGTTCAAACGATGTAGGTAGCTGGTCCATGCGGTCGCGATACCACGCTTTTATCTCTTGTATTTCCTCGGGTGTGTAAACACTGTTATCTTTCATTAGTTGGTGAATAAAGGTTTTGCTATTTGTAATTGAAGTTTGAAATCGTGCGTGCTTCAAATCTTTAGCAAATTTACACCACAAAGGTGAATCATGCAAATTCCGAACACTTTTATTTTGCGCATACCTTTAATTCAAGTAATTTTGCAATCGAATTC
>JAFOWI010000219.1 GCA_017425985.1 Bacteroidaceae bacterium
GAAGATTTTATCTTTACGCGTCCGAATGGAAGCAGTTACGACATTGCACTAACAGGTTGGGGATACAAATATCCGAACAAAGCCCCAATCGTAAGTCTTGACACATGGGTAAAGCATTTAGACAAAGAGGCTGTTAGAATAGGATTTAAGTGGGAAGATGATTTGTTACCACACTTTCCGTTCACACTCGTAGGCGAAAACAGAAAAACTCAAGAAAACGGATGGTTCCAATGTGATGGCAAACTGCCTGTAGGAAATTCGTATACAATTAGTACGCTGAACGAAACTTGTTTTAATCTTGTCGTTGAAAAAAACAAACAGGATTACGTTTACGACCTCACAATGCGAGGAACGATTAGCATTAAGGTACTTCATGATGGTAATCCCGTGGAAAATGCAGCTTGTAACATTGCATTTAGAAACAAGTCCGCTAACGTTGTTACCGACTCTACGGGTACTGCAAATCTTGAAATAGTCTTAGAGCCCGGTGCTGACGGAGGTGCTATAGAGCCACAACCCGTGTGCACTGTAAGTTATAACGACAAGACTCAGGAAAAGGTCGCTAATCCCCATGGTGTTACAGATTTCGTGTTTGAGAGCTTTACTGAACCTATTGTAACACCAGAACCACCCGCAGAACCCGAACCGCCAATTGTACCCGAACCGCCGATAGAACCTCAGCCACCGGTTGAGCCCGAGCCTCCCATTGAACCGGTAAAAGAAACGGTGCGCATCACTCTTTTGGATTATGAAGGTTTCCCTCTAACAGAAATGCCGTTTACGATAAAAACGAAGAAAAAAGGTAAGGTTCAACTTACGACTGACAATCAAGGAAGATGTGAGATTCCAAAAGAATGGCTAACACCAAAGGAAAAGATAAACGTCGATTTTGATGTCACACCAGAATATCAAACAACACACGACATTCACCGAACGAAAAAAAAGAAATAAGAAATGGCCGATAATCCACTCATCAAGATTCGTCACCGACTGAAATATCAGGAAAAGTACGATGACTATACCATCCAGATGAAGCACCGCAGAAATTGGTGGTGGTTGCTACTGCTACTTCTGCCCCTCTTGTTGCTCATTCAATGCAAAAAGGACATTGAAGTAACGTGTATAGATGGTGAATTCAACATACCGGTAGCCGACCAAACAGTTGGACTCACATACACATCGCACGCCTTATGGGCAAACGGAGCGTTACTGAACGACACGCTCATTGAACAATCGCAAGTGACCGATAGTTTAGGAAAAGCTTATTTCAAGGATTTACCATGCAGCGTGTATTCATACATCTTCTACTGCTTGCAGAAAGCCACCTTTACAGCAGAAAGCGAATGTTTCGAGAAGGTTGCGGAAGAACGAAATTTCCATTACAACCGCTCTATTGAATTAGTGATGCCCCCTCACAGAGAAGACCTCCAGGTGCAATTACGCGATTTAGAGACAAACGACCCACTTCCTGATGGTACGCTAATTTACAAGTACACTGAAGGTGGAGAAGAAAAGGTTGATTCTGCCAAAGCAGATGCTGCTGGCGTTGTTCTGCTCCCACAAATGCGCTACTGCGGAGTGATAGACATGCTTATCGGTAAGTGTTACGGATATGCCGACACAACGAAAACACAGATGCCATGTCGCAATTTAATCACTCTTAACGATAGTTCGACACTCCGCTTGCGCCCCATAAAGGAACGCTTCACCTTCTTCGTGAAAAATGTTGAAACCAAGCAACCCATTGCCGGAGCGCTCTGCGAAGTAAAGCTCACCCATCCGGGCGAAAGCAAAAAGACCATTGTACGCAACGTCACCACAAGCGTGGATGGCAAGGGTATTGCTGTTTTCGAAAATGCCTTTATCCTCTCAAAGCTTGAAATAAAAGCAAGCAAGCCGCATTTCAACGACAGCGTTCTTACTGGAGGCCCATGGACAGTTGAAAACTTCATCAAGCAAGACGACGACACGCGCACCATCTGGTTGCGTCCCGAACCCTACGTTCAGGAATTTGTCAACATAGACAGCATCACGCTTAAACCCATACCCGGTGTACGCAACATCATAACAGTCGTATCGCCCAATGGTGAAAGCAAGTCGTATCAGGAAACGAGCAACAGTAATGGTGTGTTCCCCGTAGCCGCTAAAGAAGACGATCGCATTGAAATTATCTCGCAAAAGCCCAATTACTATAAAGAGAAGCGTTCGACCTTTGCGAAATTCATAGACATTAAGCCTGAAGAAAAGAAAATCAAGATGCAGCCCTTAATGGAGACGCTGCAATTCCGCACCGTTTTGGCAGAAAACACTACCGACCTCCTACCCGACTGCACGCTCAGAATTACTGGTAGCATCAGCGGTAGTTTGCAACCCACGAACAGCGGAAGCGGAGTATTCAAGGTCACAATGCGAAAGGCCGAAGAACTAACCATTATCGCATCTAAAAAGGGATACATTACGAACGACACAAAAGTTGTCAACCGCACATGGGACTACCTTCGAGCAAGTCAGGACCGCCGCGACATCCCCCTAAAGATAGACCTCCCACCCTGTAGCGGTGGTAAGAATACACCCAAACAAGCCAACGAAATGTACCATCAGCGCTCATATGGCATGGGAAAAATGTCGGGCAACGCATCCATAACGGGCGACTTCTACGGCGTTGTTGACTACCTCACGGTGTATGATGGTCCGGATACTTCAGGCAAAATCTTAGTAGGCCCCGACAAAGAAATTCCCGATAAGTTCAGAATTCCATTCCACTTCACCAAAGGAGCTGTTACTGTTGTTATTCGCACCTCGGGTAATAATTCTTCATGGGAATATGTTGTAAATTGTCCTGATTAAAGCACAGTCATCACAACCTCACTTAAGTATAAAACAAACATTTACAAATGTCGCTATTTACTTGAGTGAGGTTTTATTATTCTGTAAAACCTTCACTCATGCCCAGAGTAAGACTTTTGCAGACGTGCAAAACCTTCACTCACGCCCTGAGTAAGACTTTTGCAGACGTGCGAAACGTTCACTCACGCCCTGAGTAAGACTTTTGCAGACGTGCGAAACGTTCACTCACACCCTGAGTGAAGGTTTTGCAAGCGTGAAATGGCTCACTCACGGCCTGAGTGAAGGTTTTGCAAGCGTGAAATGGCTTACTCACGACCAGAGTGAAGGTTTTGCAAGCGTGAAATGGCTTACTCACGACCAGAGTGAACGTTTTGCAAGCGTGAAATGGCTTACTCACGGCCTGAGTGAAGGTTTTGCAAGCGTGAAATGGCTCACTCACGGCCTGAGTGAAGGTTTTGCAAGCGTGAAATGCCTTACTCACGGCATGAGTGAACGTTTTGCACAAAAAATCACCTAAAATCTACTAAAAAGTAACAAAATCAATTCAAATTATGAATAACGACAGAGCTGAATGGAACGAAATACGAAAAAGTGACGATATTTTCATAGTTAGCAATTATCGAAACGAGCATCAAGACTGTCCCTTTAAAACAGAGATTGACAATTTCTATTATGAATTACGGAGCAATCACTTAAAAAAGTTGAAGAAAAATCCCTCAAACTTTGCATATAAAGAAGTTCTTCGTCTCATAGATTCAAATATCTTCAGCGCCGAAGAACTCATCGAGGAAGGACTCATGAGCAAAAATTCATGGAACATATTGCAAAACTATGAAGACATTAAGCAAGAATTGCCTAAATTATACTTCAATAGCAATGAAGAAATGTCTCCAGCTGCAACAGACGTATTTTTTTTAGGTCTTCATGATACAGGGAAAACATGTATACTAATGGGATTGATTAGGGCAAATGGAAATCAAATTAAAATCGGCAAAGAGGAATTGACCTACGTGTTAAATCTTCAACATTATGGAGGTCGTTACGCTTCAGCACTTCAGGATTATTGTTATCAAGGTATTACATCGTGGAGCACACCAAATTTCGAAACACCTATACATGTATGTATCTATGAAAATAATCTTGAAAAACAATATAAAAAAATTTCTTCAACAATTGTTTTTTTGGTAAATACAAGCAGCCAAAGAAACATTATATAAACTTCTTTGAGATAGGACGCATTCCACAATACTTGACAATGTGTTACGAAAATGAAACTAAAGCTTTTTCCATACCACAACTATGCAGCAAAAATCGAAAAATATTATTTATAATTGTTGATCCTACGCTCGACAAATTTAAACACATTTACTTGGAAGATTTAAAAGATGAAAATGGTGTCGCTTTTGATCAACATTTAAGACATAAATTTTACAAGCAAAATGATATACTTTCCAAATTAATATCCTCCTTCGAGCATCCTGAAAATCAAGAAATCATGAAGAAAGTTGATGC
>JAFOWI010000220.1 GCA_017425985.1 Bacteroidaceae bacterium
ACTTTTCGCCATCTTCCTCTTCGTAAGCGATTTCAAGACCTTCGGGCAATGTGAGGTCGAACTGGAAGCTGATTACGCCCAGGTCGGGGTTGTTGAGGTTCACGAGGATTTCCTTTTCTTCACCGGGGTTAATCTGGAAGGGTTCGATGAACACTGAAGAAGCAACTTCATTGTAAGTAGTCATCGCTGCAGGTGCTGCGGGAGCATCGAGCTTGTTGCTGAACGCACCGCTCAACGTGATGCTTACAACACCCGAAACGTCAGAAACGTTGATCTGGCCGTCGCCGTTAATGTCGGCAGCTCTTACGTAAGGAGCAGCGTCGCCCTGGAGAACCAAGCTCACTACGCCTGAAACGTCAGACACGTTAATCTTACCGTCCTTGTTAACGTCGCCAATCATCAAGTTAGAAACTGTGATAGGAGCCTTAACGTGGGGCACTTCGAACGCTGTAGTAACGTCGGCCTTAGTCATCACGATGTTCTTGTAAGAGATTTCGTATTCGCCGTCTTCCAATTCGCCTGTTACAACCAGTGTAAGGTTGGCTACAGCGCCTTCGTTACCAACGTATGCGTCGTTCTTTGAAGAGTAGCTTACGATGCGGATAGAGCCATCGCTCAACTTAGCAGCTTCGATAATATGTGAGCGCTTGTTGCGGTCGGCTGCGCTTTCTACCATGAGATATCCTTCTTCGTCAGTCTTAACTTCGATACCTTCGGGAAGCACTACGTCAACCTGATAAGAGATGATATCTTCAGTATTGCGCATCAAGATAGGAAGTACAAAGTCTTCGCCAACCTTGATTTCGCCGTTTTCAGAGTAGATAACGTTAGCGTAAGCAGCGGGATCGTAGTTAACAACTGCAATCGCTGTCTTCACAACAGGAATTTCGAATGCTGTTGCAGCGTCGGCCTTAGTCATCACGATGTTCTTCACAACTACGTCGTAGTATCCGGGAGCTACTGACTGGTCTGCCACAAGTGTGATGTTCATCACCGCACCTGAGTTGCCGATATAAGCGTCGTTCTTGTTAGAATAACTTAAGAAGCGGATTGAACCATCGGCCTGAGTTTCGTAAGCAAGCGTGTGTGAGCGCTTGTTGCGGTCGCTTGTCTGAGAAATTACTTCATAACCATCTTCATCGAGTTTGATTGAGAAACCGGCGGGGATTTCGATGTCAAACTGATAAGAGATGATATCCTCAGTGTTGTTCATCATGATGGGGAGTTCAAACTCAACATCGGGAGTGATTTCTGTAGGATTAGCGAAGATTACGTTAGGATAGTCGGCGGGGTTTGTAGCGTCGATAACTTCCTTGCGAGTCACACGAACATCGCATGCTGCTGTAAGGTTGCTGCTATCCTTTGTAGTAGCATAGATTGTAGCTACACCGGGAGCAACTGCTGTAACAACACCATTTTCTACGATTGCAACTTCGGGGTCAGAAGTGCTCCATTCAACAGACTTCACAGTAGCATCTTCGGGATAGATTGTAGCGATGAGCTGAGTTGAAGCGCCTTCTTCAAGCGTTACGGCTGAGAAATTGAGGCAAAGATCTGTAGCCATCACTGCATCACCATACTGGAGCGACAAAGCGTAGCCTGTAGTGTAGTCGCCGAGAACAACACCGGGGTTAGCGTCGAGGACAGGAAGCGAAGCGGGATCTACATACGCAGAAAGTACGTCGATGAACTGACCTACCATGTGACCACCGTCCCAGTAGTATTCAGCAGGTGCGAGTTGTCCGGCACTTGTGAGGTAGTAGTAACCACCGTCCACGCGGCTTGCAAACTGATTCGCTACCAAGCCGTTGTAAGCCTTGTTTTCGTAGTTGTAGTTGAGTTCGTCGAGCGAAGCGATTGCGCCGTTCTGAGTAAATTTAACAACGGGCACGTAGTCGTTTGTAACAACGAGGAAAGGAGTGCCGGCTTCGATTTGAGAACCTACGGGGATGCGGTCGAAATAGAGCATCTGGTCGGTAGCGCAGTAGCCTGCTACTGAATATACATACGCGTCGTCTGAAGCCAACGTTGCTGTAATAGGCAATGTCACGAACTTCACAGCGTTTGTACCCATAGCGAGCGTGTAAACAGCCTCTTCAACGTCAGCTACGTTGGCGTATTCGATAGCGTAAGTAGCGTTGTTGTTACCGCCTGCAGACATCCATGAAACTGTAGTATAAGTTGGATAATTGCTGTCGAGATAGTAGTTTTCCATATCTCCACTGTTGTAACCAATAATGAAGTTGAAAAGTCCACCATTCCTCAATCCGTCAGCCTCAACCTCAATCATAGTCTTGTCAACACCAAGCTTAGCAGGAACGTACTGACCTGTAATTCCACCCTGGAGGTAAAGACCGTTTGCAACGTTGCGGAGTGCCATTGTGTTGCCCTGAACTTCTTCTACATACCAAAGTGCTCCGAGCGAGTTAGCCAACATTTCTTCGTATTCAGGCATAGTGCCTGTAGGATTAGTCTGAGCTACGAGCGCATCGTTGTTCTGTCCGTGGCCGCGAGTATATACATAGCCACCGCCTAATTCATAGCGAGGAGAGCAGCTTCTGATGCGGATGTAGCTACCAGCTTCGGGCAACGCGAGCGACTGCTTGAATTCGTTAATAGCAGCCTGAGCCTGAGCGATACCTGCTACGATTTCGTCAGCAGTAAGGACGTGCTGCGCCTTTTCCAACAATGCAGCGAGCGTAGCCTGGAGCTTAGCGTAAGCAGCACCTGAGTAGTAACCAATACCCATAGAACCGTCGTAGTCAACAGGGAGGTTTTCAACCACACTCTTGAGTTCTGCAACTGCTTGATGGAATGCAGTGGGGTCGATGCAGTATTGCTTGTAAGCTTCGAGCGCAGTAGCAAATTGTTCTACCAACTGTTCTGTCACATTGTTATTAGCAATGCGCGCTTCAGCCAAAGCAATGCCCTGCAGGATTGCAGTCTTCACAGAAGCAGGCATAGATGCGTTGTACGAACGAAGTTCATCGTACTGTGCTTCGTAAACACCAAATTCAGAGATTGCGAAGAAGTTCTGAACTTCATTGTTCAAGTTGTTGATAACGTCGAAACGGATGTAGCGGAACGCACCCTTCATCTTCATACCACCAACACCGACTGTATTAGCATTTTCAAAGCCATTATAAATATATGAGTTGGCATACTGAACAGACATCAAGCCTTGATAATTCCACTGAATGCTATCGCCGTCGGGGTTCATGTTTGTAGCATAAACCATCAACTCTGTAGGAGCGCGGTTGGCGTTGAACTCACTTGATTTACGCTTCAACATCTTAACAGCCACTTCCTGAAGAGTGTTGCCTTCGCCAAGGTCGATGACCAAGTTGTGAGGTTTAGGCGTTTCGTTGAACGAACTCCAGTTAGAGTGGAAGTAAGTATTGTAATCATTGTCGATCAGATATTCGAGCGCACCTTCAGTAGGTTCAGGAGCATTCGAAGTAAGGTTGATGCCATTATCAGCATTAACAAAGCCGTGGTTAGCAAAGTCGCCATCGAGTTCTACTCCCTTGGGCACAAACACCTCACCGTGAGCATACAGCGTCTTAGCTTCTTCAACAAGCTTAGAAAGCTTCTTCAAGTTGCGATAAGGCGCAACCTGATCGCGGATAGCTTCAACTTCAGATTCGTCAACGGGGTAGAGGTACATCATATTACCTTCGTCCCAACGTGCATTCCACTTTACGATTGTGTAAGGTGAAAATGACATCTGATTCCATGCGGCACAATTTTCACAACCGTCATCACCGGTACATTCGCCTGCTATTGCGTGCGTATAAATATATACTGTACCGGGCACTACATCGAGGTAGTCAAAGAGGTAAACGCTGGGCGCAGCAGCTGTCGTGAATCCCTTATCGCGACCACCGGGCAATTCTAAGAGTTCGTTGCTTGCATAAGCACCGGTACCAAAGTTCTGGATGTAGTAAGCGTTGTCCTTAGATTCGCCATACAATTCCTGTGTAGCAACGTCCGAAGCGGGGTAGAAATACCACAAGTATTCCGCAGCTTCGACGGTCAAAGTTTCAGGACGGTCGAACGCGCTTGTAGCAATAAGCCCTTCCTGGTCGTGAACAAGGCCTGCAACACCACCTATCTCGCGATGAGGCTGAATGTAGTAGTAACCAGTTTCGATTCTGTTCAACACGAGTGCATCGACTGCTGCAATCATGTCGGCAAGAATAGACTTTTCGTCTTCGCCACTTTCGCCAATCCACCATGCTTCGTAGCGAGCATAAACTTCCTGCACGCGAGCAACTGAAGAAGGCTCATACTGTCCCGGGCAAACCCCTGCTACGAGGTCCACACCGTTAGGAAAGAAAGCCTGCACATACTCTGTGAGAGCTCCCTCGCCGGTGTAAGCACCGAAATCAATGGAGTCTGACATTTCTGTGGGTTGATACTGATGCGCACTTGCAACACCAGCAAACAACACTGCTAATGAAAGTAAAAACTTTTTCATTCCTTGAAATGTTAAAATTAGTAATGATTAAATAAATTTTTATAATTTTTGCAAATGTAAGTTTATTTTTCAATATAAAACAAATCCATAGCGGTCCATTTGCAAAAAAGTTGATTTATTGTGTGTTAATTGCTACAAATATGGGGGTAAATTCATAAATTTGCGAAGATTTAATTTTTCAATCGGGATAAATGAACAACGACATCGAAGAACTTCGCAAGCAAGTGGAGCGCCGCGTGGGCTACCCGCTACTCTCTACGCGCGACTTCAACTTGCTCTCCAATCAAATCTACACAATGCTGGGAATACAGGTGAGCAGCACCACGCTCAAGCGCCTTTGGGGCTACGTAGAAAAGGACATCACCCGCCAGCCGCGTATGTTTACACTCAACTCGTTGGCGCGCTACATCGGATACGATAGCTTTGAGCATTTCCAAAACAACTTTGGCACAGCCACCGAATGCGAGAGCAACTTTCTGAACGCTTCGTCGCTACATGTGCGCGACCTTGCCAAGGGTACGAAGCTCTCCCTGCAATGGAACCCCGACCGCAACATCATCGTCCGCTTCGAAAGCGAGGATTTGTTCACTGTCGTTGAAGCCGAGAACAGCAAGCTCAGCGTGGGCGATCAGTTTCACGCCACGAACTTTGTTCAAGGCGAACCGCTCATCGTCAACAACGTCCTTCACCACAACGAACTGATAAGCAACTACGTGTGCGGACAGAAAAACGGCATTCACTACGAAATCATCCACCACCAGCTGTAATGGACCATCAACCTACTCCCAACAACTGGCTGAACGACTGCGAATCGAAGTTCATTACGAATCCCTCCGAAGCGTTGTTTGAAAAGGTCGTCGAACTACGCGTGACCGGCTCCACCTCGCATTGCTACATTGTGCGCAGAAATGGGCGCGACTACTTCATGAAGCGACTCAAGCCCGAACTTCAGTCCGACGAAAACTACCGCAATCTCTACCGAAAAGAGTATGACCTTGGCAGCCAGCTCGATTCGCCCTACATCGTGAAGTATGAGCAGCTCAACATCGACGAACAGGGCACCTTCATCCTGTGCGAAAATGTCTGCGGCCTCACTCTTTACGAAAAAATAGCCGTCGCCCCCGCCTATTTCTCAGATAGCAAAAACCTGCGCCGCTTTGTGATGCAGCTGCTCGAAGGCATCGACCACATGCACCAACACCACATCGTGCACGCCGACCTTAAGCCGCAAAACGTGATGCTCACGCAGGTGAACAACGACGTAAAAATCCTCGACCT
This sequence comes from Bacteroidaceae bacterium, assembly GCA_017425985.1. GTDB lineage: Bacteria > Bacteroidota > Bacteroidia > Bacteroidales > Bacteroidaceae > Alloprevotella. The sequence goes on from JAFOWI010000220.1 coordinate 5,759, forward strand.
CGGCTACGCCTTTGCCTACAGCCACAGCTACTCCACGGGCCACACGCCCTCCTTCTCCTCGCCCGAGCAGAAAAAACAACAAACGCAGAACATCGACGCCACAACGGACATCTATGCCCTCGGACGTCTGCTGGAGTACATCGACCAGAACGCCGAGCGTCCGCTACCCCGACTCTACAGGCACATCATGCAACGCTGCCTCCTGGAGGACCAAAGCAAGCGCTACCAAAGTGCGCAGGACATTATCCGCTTCATCAAGCGCCGCGACAACATCGTGCTGAAAACGGCGGCAACGCTGTTCCTGCTGCTGGCAATAGGGTTTGGCATTAACTTCTACTGCAACTCCCCCGAGGGACAATTCAAGCTCACCTCATTGATGCTCAAGCTCCAACAGGCCAACTACGACTTTGAGGCCAGCAAAATGTATTACCGCTTTACAAACGAGGAGCAAACCACCTGCGAAGTCGTGGGAGGCTACAATTACGAAAAGGGCGACATCCTCTCCGTAATCTCGCTGCCCGACGGGCGCAAGGTGAAGTGCACAGGCATTGCAGCCGATGCGTTTGAGGCCGACTCAAACTACATCTCCGTCGTCATCCCCGAAGGCATCAGCTACATCGGAAGCGAAGCCTTTCTCGAACAGAAAGGAATCGTCACCATCCACCTGCCTAACAGCGTCACATCGCTGGGCAGTCAGTGCTTCGCAAAGATGACATCGCTCGAAAACCTCATTCTGCCCGACAGCATCACAACGCTCCCCACAGGCATGGCACACCACTGCGAAGCGCTCCAGCGCATCGTGATTCCCGACAAGGTGAAAACCTTGCCCCTCGACGCATTTGCGGCTTGCATCATGCTCGAAGAGGTGGTGTTGCCCAAGGAACTTGAGTACATTGAGCGCGGAGTGTTTTGGATGTGCACGGCCCTTGAGCAAATCACGCTGCCCGCCACGCTCCGCAAAATCGACGAGTATGCCTTCCACAATTGCGGCAATCTCAAGCACATGTACCTGCACGCCACGACGCCGCCCGAAGCCTTCGCCGTCTTCCACGCGTTTCCGCGCACACTCATCCACGTGCCCAAAGGCACACTCGCAGCCTACCAAGCCGATCCTTACTGGAAACACCTCAACATCGTCGATGACCTCTGAGCCAACTCGGCACATGCCCCACATAGGTTCTAAGCAGCAGCAACAAAGCCGGTGCTTAGAACTTTTTTGTTGGCTCCAACCATGCGGACGGTTGCGCCACAAAATTTTTCGCACAAAAATTCGGCACCGGCCTGCGCTTTATCGTCGGTAAATCGCTAACTTTGCAACACATACGCAAAACTCCCCCTCACGATGAAACAAAAACTCCGAAATATCAGCACGCAAGTGTGGCGCTTCAAGTATGTTTGGACGCCCCTCCTCTTTGCGCTCATCATCGGTGTGCTCGACACCAACAGCCTCATGCGACGCTACGAAATACGCGCCCAAAACGAAGCCTTGCGCGCCGAAATTGCTGCTTACGAGGAGCGCTTTGAGGCCGACCGCAAGGAACTTCGTGCGTTGCGCAACGACCCCGACGTCGTCGAAGAAGTAGCCCGCATGCGCCTCTTCATGAAAACGCCCAACGAAGACGTTTACATCATTGAATAACCCCGACATCTCCACCACGCAATGAAAGAACTCAGCAAAATCCAAATGTATATCTACAACCTTGGCGGCATTATGCTCGTCATCGGCGCACTCATGCCGATGGAAGCCAGCCTCAAGGAGCACGCACCCTACATCTACCTGTGTGGAGCGCTGACCTTCGGGTGCATGCAGCTACTGCAACGCTACGAAGGCACAAACATCGTCATCAAGCGCCTGCGCCGTCAGCAAATAGTGGCGTGCATGGCCATCATTCTCTCGGGCTTCATGATGCTCACCGCCGCCAAAGGTCTCCTGCCCCTTGGCGAAAACGCATGGATGGCGGCTTTAGCCATCGGTGCCTTCATACTACTCTACGTTTCCTTCCGACTCCCTGCCGAATTCCGCAAGGAAAACGAAGCACAGGGAGAATAGAGTACAAAGAACGATTTTTAGAGTACAGAGTTCAGAGTACAACGTACAACTGCCTTTCGGAATAAACGTACGAATCATACCACTTGTTTACTCGTTTACTAAAAACTCGTTTACTAACTTCGTACAGAGTACAACGTCCATGCACAGCATACCGACGATATAAGATTCATTGGCCCTTACATCCCGCAAGGTGTAGGGGCCACTTTATGTCGGCCCGTCGCCCCACGAGGGGCGAATATACACATCCCGCATGGCAAGCACACGAAGCAAGTGCGACTCCGCGAAATCCGTGAAGTCCGCGTGAGAAAAAAACATCCGTGAGCTAAGAGCTGGAGGCATTTTTATTACGCCGTTCCGGCGTGCGGGCCGACATAAAGTGGCCCCTACGGCATCCGCGATGTTTTGCTCGACAAACCTCCCCCGAATAAAGACCTTTTTCAACGAAAATCAGGGGATGAATTTTGTTAACATTTATTCACATTTCGAAGCCGAAAAAATCTTTGTCCTATTTTACGGAATCTTTGTCCTTTTTCGGAAGTCGGCTTTTTTTACCCCGAAATGGGTGGTTTTCGCACTGAAATCGGTCGAAAAATTCACTACATCGGAGGTTGTGAAAACAACATCGGACTTAATTTTAACAAGCTTTGACCTTGTTTTAACAACCTCAAAGCTTCTTTTTGCCCGTTTTGGGCCAAAAAAAGGGAGAAACCGCGTGGTTCCTCCCTTGTACTACAAAGTTACAACAAAATTTGACGAAATCCAAATTTGTTAATAGATGTTAATTTAACATGCGTTAACAATTTATAATATGTTTTGCAATCTACACTTAACGAAAATAATTGTTTTGCGCACCGCTGATTCCGTTTTCCGAAACCAGAAATCCGACTTATTTTGATACCAAAGTCGCGCAATTTTGTCCTTGCTCGAAAATACGTGCGCAATTAAAAAATTCCACAAATTTCTCCACCCTGCGCCTACCAAGAACATACGCAGCCATATGAGCGGAGCTGGTGCCTATCAGCCCAAACAGCAAGCTACTACTGCAAATATGCTATTAATTAGCATTTTTTTAACCAAAAAAAACTTTGCTTAAAATAAAAACACTAATTTTGTCACCTCAACTATACATTAATTAAGTATTAAAGCCTACGGATTTATAATAAATCAAGACAAAGATGTTTACACTTTTATTGGAATCTGCAACGTCTTTGATATACGGACTATTGCTGAGCGCGCTGATAATGGGCATCATCGTCATGGTGATAAGCATGCTGTCGCGCAAAAAGATGCAGCCCCTCACGGCAGTGGTTGGAGGCGTTGGGTTCGTATGGATTTGGTTGCAAAGCACCCTGATGATAGCCGCATTCAGCGTGATGGGCTATGTGGATGATGCCGAAACGATGGTGGCGATAGTAGCAGCCGACGTGGGGCAAGGCTGCACAGAGAACATCTCCGAAGCACTGACTGAGGAATATCCCATCATGTCGATTTTCCTCGACAAAGCCACGGACGAAGTGCCGGCATTGCAAGCCGCCGGCGACGCTACCGCTGAGGTGAGCAACGCCGTAAGCGCAGCCGCCGGCAGCTACGTAGATGCCATTCAGACAAAAGTGATGGCTGTGATTGAATACGTGCGCACGGAGGTGATGAGCTTTGTGTATTGGCGCATAGGCTTCATCGTCATAGGTTGCATATTGGTCATCCCCGGCATGGTGCTCACGATGAGCGCCTATACAAGCAGCCGAGGCCGATACAGCCGCGGTCGTAGCGACTTCAGCGCTGAGGACAGAGCACTGATGCACCGCTCACGCGCCGGCAGAGGCTCGCGCCGCTCATTATATTAAAAAGGAAGCAACCCTCGCTCCGAACTTATAAAAACAGAATCAGTAAAAACTAAAATAAAACTCACGATTATGGACATGTCAACTAATCACATCCTTGTAGGTCTTGGTGGTACAGGCGGTAAGATTCTCCGCGAATTCAAGATGCGCATGTTTGAAGAATATCCCGACGCTGCTGAGCGCAACAAGTTCCCCATCGGTCTGCTCTACGTGGACTCTACACGCGAAATGATGGGCATTGGTCGCGCAGACTTCCGCGTAATGGGTCAGGACGCCTCGTTTTCTGAATCAGAATTTGTAGATATCAAGTCGATCGACCTCACAGCAGTGCTCGACAACATGAATTCGTATCCCGCACTGAAGGGCGTGGTGCAGAATGCCACAGCTGTGAAGACAGCCATCGGCGCCCTCGGCGAAGCAGCCGGACAGAAGCGCCGCGCAGGTCGCGTATTGTTCGCAGCCAATGCGTCGCGCTATCTCAGCGCGTTGGGCAACACTTATACAAACTGCACAACACGCTCGCGCACCGACGAGCTGATGATTCACATCTTTGCCGGCCTCTCGGGCGGAACGGGTTCTGGCTCTATCATCGACGCCATTGTGCAGACGCGCAAGGCTTACCCCGACGCAAAGATTATGGTCTATGCCATGGTAGCAGAAATGCGCTTGCCAAAGTCGGGCATGGACAAGGGTCGCTACTATCAGAACTGCTACGCAGCGCTCAACGAACTCTCGGCACTTCAGTCGGGCCGCTTCGAACCCACCGACGTGACGAGCGAAGGCCGTGCAGCCAAGCTTTTCTCAGCGCGCATCAAGGGCGTGGCTGATGGTTTGGTGCTCTACAGCAACGTCAACGAAAACGGCATGACGGTAGATTCGCTGACAGAGTTGCCCCGCCTGGTGAGCGACTACGTATTCACACGCGTATTCCTGCTCACTAAGGAAAACGACGATGCCAAGGATTTCTTCCGCGCATACAGCTTTGAAAACATGGACGACTTCTGCCTTGAGTACGACGAAACGACTCCCGCAAGCCGCGCCGCTGAAAAGCAAATCGCACGCACGAAGAAAATCAACTCATTCGGCATCAAGCGCATCATCTATCCCGAACAGCGCATCCTGCAGCACGTCACCTACACCATCGGTCGCAGCATCCTCTACCAGTTTAAGTTCAACAACTGGAGCGACGAGCTCGGCTTTGTGGACGAGGAACTCAACAAGGACTACAACGAACTCTACTTCAAACCCGAAAACATCAAGAAGTGGAAGCTCGACGAATCGCACCTCACACTGAACGAAAAAATCCTCGACAGTGATGCAGCGCAGAAGCCCTTCGACGAATACTGGCACAGCAAAGCCATCGAGCTTGCCGAACTTGCAAAGACCGCAAGCTGTCCGCTCGAAGAGCTCCACCACATGCTCAACACCGTCTTCGACAAGCAGTTCCGCGTAAAGGGCGTGGAAGAATTCTTCCGTATGAAGACAGCGGTCATCGACGAAATGGCGGCCGACATCCGTTCGACCATCGAAAAACAACTCTTCGAAAAGTGGCGCAACGGTGAGATTTCGATTTACGACCTGGTGAACGTGGCAAACAAACTCAACACGTTTATCGACGAACAGCGCGAGCGCCTCGAAAAATCTAAGGTTGCCAACGAAGAAGAACTCGCAGCCATCGTTGACGAAGCGAAGGCCAACGTCAGCGAATGGAAGGAGCTGAACGTACTGCAGCGCATGGTGGGCCAGGGTGCACGCCTCTACGCCGGACATCAGGAAATCCTCTCCGACCTCATGACAGCACGCACCAAGGCTGCAGGCTACGACTTTGCACTCTCTATGTGTCGCCGCCTCTCTATGGTGTTCAATAATATGTTTGAGGAAATCATGCGCTTCGGACAAAAGATTTCGGAAGCCATCGCCGAAACCGAACGCCTCATCACTGCGAACCAGAAAATCAACAAGGGTCTGGAAGACAAGACAGGCGCTGTAATCGAAGTGAGCGAGGAAGAAGACATGATGCGCTTCGAGAAAACCCTCCTGCGCAAGAAGGACACGCAAACCGAAGCTGCCAAGAGCCTCAGAAATGCGCTCCTCCCCGAAGGCACATTCAAGAACTTTGGCGATCTGAACAACCGAATTTCGCTCGACGACATTAAGGACAACTTAGAGTTGAAGCTCTGCGACGTAATCAAGACTGCCCACGAAAGCATCTGCCGCAGCGACAAGCAAGTGTTGGGTCTCAACGTGCTCGCACAGCTCCAACAGGAACTCACGACCGACGACGCCATCCGTCGCTTTGCGCTCGACCTCGTTCGCCAAAGCGGTGTGTACCTCAAGTTCAACGACAGCGAAATTCGCCGCGCCGTGAAGAACAACGAAAACCCGACGACCAACCCCGCATCGGTGTTCCAGAAATGCATCCTCGTGTCGATGCCCTCAGCCGAAGACAATGAACAGCTCAAGGCGTTTGCCGACAAGCTGAAGCAGGCATTTGCCGAGTCGTTCAACCAGGCAGAACAAGTGACCATCAAGGTGTCGCAATCTTCACCGCGCAAAAACGAAATTTCGATTGTGAGCGTGATTTATTGCTTCCCCATGCGTGGCATCGAATGGCTTAGCACGTATCGCCAGCGCTACGAAGACCTGCTCAACACGGGCAACGACGTGGCTGACCGCGACAACTCCATCCTGCTCCACGCTGAAGGCGACGGCAAGAGCCTGCCCAACCTCTTCATCGCTGACGAACTCAAGCCCGAACAGTATTGGCCCTACTTCATACTGGCAGCTGCGCTCAACATCGTGACGAAAAACGACGGCGCATGGGGCTACAGCGAAACCAACAAGTTCGGACGCTCTGTGTCAACGCCCATTGCTTCGGCTTTCGTTGACATCGTTGACAGCAACGACCTCACTGAAGACTTGCGCGAAAAGATTATGCAGCGCGTGAAGGACCTCATCACCGATCCCGAAATGACACGCGCCGACCGCGACAGCATCGAACAGGCTATCATCGACTTCGTTGGTCAGGAAATTGTGCCCTCGTGCGCGGCATCGCTTGCCGAACGCTTCGAAGGCTATGCAGAACAGGCTATCGAACTCATCAAGAAATAAAAATCCGACTTACTCATTAATTAATATAAGATAATATGGAAAGAACAGCATATACGCCCCGCTCAGCAAGGGGCGGACAGCGCGCAGGCCGCACAGGTATTTGTCTCAACACAGATAATTGCCAGAAAGCCAAGGATAAGGAAAAAATCGTAGTGCGTACGGGCGACTTCGTTTGTCCTGAATGCGGCAACGAGCTCCACGAAATCAAAGAAGCTCCAAAGCAGAAGAACTGGAAGCTCATTGGCGGAATCGCAGCTGCGGTGGTAGCCATCATTGTGCTCATCATCTGCCTGATTCCCTCGGGCAATGATGCTCCTGCACGAGAGCCCCAAACGGAAACTCCCCCGGTGGAAGTTCCTCCCGTTATAGCCCCTGAAGACACGCTCACTAATCAGGATACAACCGAAGTTGAAACCAATATCGAAACCCAAACTGAAGTTTCGACCATCCCCGAAGGTGCCATCGCAGTTGAAGGTGGCTACTACGAAGGTGCGTCACGAAATGGCTTGCCCCACGGTAGCGGCATCATAACCTACCTGAAGGCTACGAAAATCGTACCTTCGAAGGACTATGTGGCTCAACCCGGCGAAACAGTGACTGGTACGTTCCGCGACGGCAAACTCATGACCGGCACCTGGACACAAAAGAATGGCAACAAGGTTCGTGTGAACAGATAAGCAAGGCATCAACTTTCTGGTCTGAACGATGGTTTGGACCAGAAAGTACTTATTGTTTTTAGCAACAACACAAAATTCAAGCTACGCGCTTGTAGCAACCACAACTGCGCTTCACGACAAAACTCAATCAGATGAAAACCTACGGACATCGCTTATTGACAATCTGCATGCTTGGGCTACTCACGCTTTGCACAGCAGCTCAAACTACTTTCTCAACAGTAAGGCTGAAGCAAATGGCTGAGCAACTCAACCTGGCGCAGCTCGACACACTGAAGCCCGCTGCCCTCACCGATGCCTACACATATAAGGGCAACAAGCTACACGTTGCTAAAAACAAGCGTGGCGACATCTGCCACATAGGCTATGCTATGGTCAACCCGGCACTGAGAAACTCGGAACTACAACCCTTGCTGAACTTCGTAGAGCGCTACTTGCTGGAATTAGACCTGCCTTCGGACTTCTCAAGAGCCGTGCGCCTGAGCCGCGACAAGGTGGAGTGCAAGACTACGGCAGGCATCCTTCCGGCTAAGATAGGCTACGACGACGGATTTTCGTTCGAAGCCGTAGCACTCAAAACGTACCGCGTAAGCTGGCAGCGCGACGGCCAAACAATACTCACGATGGCTTTCCCCATGGACGCACAGCTGCTCTTAGGATGCAACGCCATCGAGTTGGAGCGCTACTTAGTGAAGAACATAGCCGGCGTGCCCAACGCAAGAACCAAGCGCTCGGAAATTTCGGCCGACGCCCTCAAGGGTAAGGGCGACACCTTCCTCGACCCATTGATTTCCAACAAACTTTATACAAAGAAAGTCAACGGACAGCTCGACCTCATCTTCAATAGCTCAAACATGCACCAGTCGGTCTGCAACTTTGCGCTGACAGGATGCGCACCCACACTGGTTCCGCTCAACCTCACGGTGGACCTCTACGGATACAACAAGAAGGAGCTGCAACTTAGTTACCCCCAACTCGTACGTTTCCTCAAGGAAGAAGGCTGCACCCTCTACTTCGGCATCAAAACTCGCTCTGAAACCATGGTCGAAGGCACGCTCTTCGCCGTTCAGAAGAATTTGGGCTACTGCCACGTCGTAAAACTCGAAATCCCCACCTCCATCATCAAAGCCCAACCCGAAGGAAAGGTCAGTGCACGCTTTTATGCCTACATTCCGCAACACAACATTTCGAGCGACTATTTTTAGCAAAGACCTCCGCCTTGAAACAAACAACTTTGCCACCTATAAACAGTAAGATATTTTTATGAGATACGCATTCCTACTAATTTTCGCCATCTGCGCAGCCACAATGTCGGCACAACAAACCACCGACGAGCAGAAAAAAGAAATCAACCGCATCAAGAAAAGTGCGGACTACCTCTATGGCGAAGCAACCCTTGCTACCGAAGACGAAGCCAAGGACCTTGCTGAAGAATTGCTCTACAATAGTATTAATGAATATTGCGCCAAGAACAAGAAGCTCAAACTTTCCAAGCAGATACTCATTAATAATATAAAGGGCGTTTGGGACGTCATCACCATGCCCCGCGGAAATATGGTGCGCGCCTTCTATTATGTGAAAAAGAAGGACCTTCAGGGCGTGGACAACACACAGGTGATGACCATGGGCGAAGCCGGAACGAGCGACTACTCCGTGACGAAAGCCGACGCCCAATCTACGCTCACCTCGCTGCTCGAAGCCGATCTGCCCATCGAAACAAAGCCCGACTTCCACCCCGTAGCCAAGGAATTGAGCGCTATTACCAACGGCAACGAACTCATGGCTAAGGTCAAGGACTACCTTGCGGCGGGAAAAATCAAAGCTTTCAAGAACTACGCCGACATTCCTAACCCCGAAAGCTACTACATCATCGTCTTCGACAAGACTCAAACCATCAAAGCCATCCTCTCGCCCGGCAAGGAACGCTTCAACGTAGCCACCGGCAAACCCGATGGCGTGCAGAACTAC